>JBJLIA010000039.1:0-50669 GCA_045564035.1 Gammaproteobacteria bacterium
GAAAACCCCCAGAGAGAATCAGCTCCTCAATATTTCTATTTAAATTGCAGCCACCAGCAATTTTTTTCCAGATCGGTGTGATGCGATGTTGCCATTTTTGGATATTAGGTTCAGGCGCAAGACCATGCTCCATAAAATATAATGACCCATCTGATTTAAGTAGCCTATGAGCCTCTGCTAAAGCTTTCATGGGGTCGGGGATGGTGCAGAGACTGTATCCAATTACAACGCTATCAAATGAAGAAGATTCAAGCTCTATGGACTCAGCACTTGCCTCTATAAAAGAGATTTTAGAGTGAAAATTTGGAGCTCTAGATTTCGCAATGGCCACTGAGCTAACAGCAGGATCGACACCAATGACTTCAGTTACCCTATCAAAATCATAAAAGTCAAAGTTAAGTCCTGATCCAATTCCAATTTCCAATACTCTACCAGAGACCCTTGGAATAATCTGCGCCCTTTTTTTTTGAAACCCCTCCATACCACAACAACAATCTAATAATTTTGGTAAAAAATATTCCTCATATAAACTCATGGCTGGCCGAGATCATGTCCAGCTGTTCCTACCAAACCTCCATCCGAAGGAATAACTGCACCAACCGTATATGCGCCAGCTCTAGAACATAAGAAAATAACTAATCCTGCCATATCTTCCGGAGAGCCAATTCTTTTTCTTGGATTTCTAGATTCTATGAATGAGTAATCATGATTGACCGCGGCTCCAAGCATCATGGATTCATATGGACCAGGAGCAATTGCATTCACAAGAATGTTTTCTCCTACCAGTCTCTTGGCTTGAACTCTAGTCAAATGATGAACGGCTGCTTTTGAAGTTCCATAAGCATAGCTCTCTAAAGCGGGTACATTCAAACCATCAATTGATCCAATATTTATTACTCTAGCAGGATCGTCAATGGTGGTTTGCTTGGCAAGCAAAGGCGTAAGTTTTTGTGTTAAGTAAAAAATACTTTTCACATTTAGGTCCATCACTTTATCCCATCCTTTTTCTGAATATTCTGCATAAGGTTCTCCCCATGAGGCACCTGCATTATTGATCAAAAAATCAATTTGATCTTCCTTTGAGTGAATAAAATCTACAAATTCATTCATCCCTTCCATAGTGCTTAAATCACAGGGCACAGGAATGCACTCACCCTCATACATATCTGATAATTCTTTAGCCTTTTCAATTAAGGCAGCCTCTTTTCTGGCAGTAATATATACCTTCACCCCATTAGCCAAAAAGCCTGCAGCAATCATCTCACCTATTCCTCTTGAGCCCCCGGTAACAATTGCTACTTTGCCATTAACATTAAAAAGTTCTGTGATTTTCATATTTGTCCTTACCTAATTTAATAATGACTATGTTGTCTTGAAATCATTATGAATTCAATACCATTGGCTTTAGAATACTCTCATGGAGTTAATTATAAATATAATTCTGCTGTTAGCTGGAATTATCATTCTTGTTTGGGGAGCGAATAAGTTTGTTGACCATGCATCGGTCATAGCAAAACATTTAGGCGTTGGAGAGCTTGTAATTGGGCTAACGCTGATTGCTGCTGGAACCTCTGCACCCGAAGTATTTGTTGGAATATCTGCAGTTTTAAATGGCAATGAAGACATTGCTCTTGGCACAGCGATTGGATCAAATATTTCAAATATTGCTCTAATTTTTGGCGTCTCATGCCTCTACCTTAATACATCCTCAAAAACTGATTTATGGAATTTAATGCCCTTTGGTTTAGTCGTCCTGTTGCTTGGATTAACTTTGATAGATGGGATGATCTCCATTAATGAAAGCATGGGTTTTGTTGGTTTATTTATTTTGTTTATGTTTGTCTTGTTAAAAACAGATGGTGTGCCTGATGAAGAAAACTCAGAGATCTCTGAATTTACAAAAAGTTTATTTTTATCAATGGTTGGACTTATTGGTTTAATAGCAGGTGCCAATATCTCAATTATTTATGCTGAGAGTTCAGCTTTATTGTTAGGCATCTCAGAACTTGTTATAGGTCTTACTATTATTGCTCTGGGAACTAGCTTGCCTGAGTTAGCAGCGACGGTTGCAGCCCTCAAAAAGGGCAGGCATCAAATGGTTGTTGGTAATATTATCGGATCTAACGTTCTTAACTTAGTATTTGTCATTCCAATTATTGGATTTTTTGGATCTGTCCAGCTTAGTCCAGTGGTGTTACAAAGAGACTTTAGCATCCTCTCGATCTTAAGCTTAGCTTTTATTTTATTGGCTGTTTCGTTGACTAAACTAAAATTTAGAAGAGGCTTGTATATGACAGCAGGTGTAATTTTAATCAGTAGTTATGTTCTCTACATTGCCACTCTTTCTGGGGTTATATAAAAATTTCATATATAAGAAAAAAGATAGCGACAAAACAAAAGTAACCACCTCGAAAACAAAAAAAGTATTATAAAAAGTAGGTGTGCTGGGTATTAATGCAAAAAGATATCTGCCCAGTGCAATACTAAAGGTTAAGAATGCAAGCAGAGATAAAACATATGTTGCAACGCCTCTACTAAAAAGGCCAAGCAAGCACAACAACCCAACAATCATATTGATACCACCATACAAACCAGCTACTTCCGAGTATCCTATCTCTCCTGAAACCTTTAAACCAATTGCATCCATAAATGAAGGAATCTCATAACTAAGTTCAAGAGCATCTTTAACTGGATCAATGATTGCCCATGCACCTATACCAAAATATAAAACTGCGTAAGCAAGTAAAAATAATCTAATTATCCAAATCATAAGAAGCCCTATAAAATTTCGTTTTTTCTTTTGTTGTGACCCTGTCTAGCTACAAAGCTTATAAATAAAGTAATAATTAACATTCTAACAGTTTCTGTAGTTAGCGGAAGAAACGTTAAAAAGGCTATGATCTGAGTTATTACAAATGACAAACTAATAACATATATAGGCCATAGAGGCGAAGTAGGATTTTTGCCTAATAAATATCTAAAAATGAAATAAACCAATGTAAGATAAAAAGCAGGAAGTAAAACTCTTGCCCTGTATTCATTCATTTCCTCTAGACTAAAGCCATTAGCAAGAAAAGCTATTGGAAATTGATCATAAAAAAATAAAGCAATTATTGCTCTTATTCCTGCATACAGACCTGCTGTTATCAAAGAATATTTAATTAACTTATCCATCGATTTTCTAGGATACACGTTAATTATTGAAATTTTAAATATTTACAAAGCTTATATAGGAATATGAATAATATTTTTGTTTTAACTCTGGTTAATTAATAGCGGAAATGTTTAATCTTATCTCTGCTATTTTTTAAGTCTGTCATGGCATTAATGCCAATGTCTAAATGTTGCTTCGCCCATTTAGAGGTAACAGCTTTGTCTGATTCTTCAGTTTTAACTCCATCTGGTGTTACTGGGACATCAGAAACTAAAAGCAAGGCTCCTCTGGGTATTTCATTGTAATGACCAACAATAAATATTGTAGCGACCTCCATATCAATGCCGATGGCTGTGCTTTTTTTGAGTTTTTTTAAGAATGTTTTGTCATGCTCCCAGACCCTCCTATTGGTGGTATAGATGACTCCTGTTCGATAGTCAGTTCCAGCGTCTAATATTTTGTCAGAAACAAATTTATGCAACTTAAAAGAAGGCAAGGCTGGAACTTCTGGCGGAAAGTAATCATTAGAGGTTCCGTCGCCTCTGATTGCTGCAATCGGCAAAATTAAATTTCCAATTTCTGATGAATCCTTTAGGCCACCGCATTTACCCAGGAATAGTACCCCTTTGGGATTCCTAGCAACCAGTAAGTCCATTATGGTTGCAGCATTAGGTGAGCCTATCCCAAAATTAATAATGCTTAAACCTAGATCATTGGTACATGACGACATGGGTCTATTTTCACCTTGAATGTCTGAATTGAATCTATTGGCAAATTCTTCTACGTAATCCTGAAAATTAGTAAGTAAAATGTAATCTCCAAAATTATCTACAGACATTCCTGTATACCTTGGAAGCCAGTCTTTAGCTATATCGTATTTATTGTCCATGCTTCATTATAGACCAGGGAGCATAATCAGTGATATTGGTGAATTTTGAAGAGAATTTGAAAAAATTAATGCATGTTCCAATCTTGGAGAATCATATCCGATGCTTTTTCTCCAATCATAATAGTGGGAGCATTAGTATTCCCGCCAACAAGCGTTGGCATAATCGATGCATCCACAACTCTAAGACCTTTCATGTTATGCACCTTCAGCCTACTATCAACTACTGACATTTCATCATCTCCCATTTTACAAGTACCGACAGGATGATACACAGTGTCTGCTTCTTCACGCATGGCTTGCTCGATGTCAGAATCATCATTAATATCTATTGGCCTCATTGTATGATCAGAAATATATTTACTAAAAGGCTCAGTACCAAGAACTTTCATCATAATTTTATAACCATCAACCATGTCTTTCATATCATCGGGATGACTTAAAAATTTAGGATCAATTAAGGGATCAGCAAATGGATCTGCAGACTCAAGAGTAACTTCGCCCCTAGATTTTGGTCTTAATAAACAAGAATGGCAGCTCATTCCAGTTCCCCAGAGTAGCTTTCTGCCATGATCAATAACCATTGCAGGTGCATAATGAAATTGAATATTGGGTGCCTCTAAGTCATCTCTAGTTTTAAGAAAAGCACCAGCCTCAGCAATTGTGGAGGTAAAAAGGCCTGTTTTTGTAATAAGGTATTTTAAGACCTCATAAGGATATTTAAGAAAAATTGTTTTTAAACTAAATCCTATTAATTTCATTGAGTTGTACTTATGCACTGTGATGTAATCAATGTGATCTTGAAGGTTTTTTCCCACACCTGGAAGGTCCACCAAGTGATCAATCCCATGCTTGCTAATTTCATTGGCTGGCCCCACTCCTGATCGCAACAATATTTGCGGAGAACCAAATGCTCCAGAGGCGAGAATAACTTCTTTGGAAGCATTTAATGTGAAGGAATTTTTATCGTTGCCAATACATTCAACTCCTTTTGCATGATTGCCATCAATCAGAATTTTATTTACCTGAGTATCAGTCATTACTGTAAGGTTGTCTCTTTCAAGAGCTGGAACTAAATAGGCTTTAGCTGCGCTACACCTTTTGCCATTAATTTGAGTTGTTTGATAGTAACCAAAACCTTCTTGCTGCTCTCCATTAAAATCATCAGTGTAGTTAAACAACTTTGACCCAGCCTCAACAAAAGATTTGCATGATTCAGGCTGATGACTAATATCACAAACATTTAGTGGACCATTTTGTCCATGATATTCATTATTATGAACCTCGTTGTGCTCTGCTTTTTTGAAATAGGGCAATATCTCATCATAGGACCATCCCTGGTTTCCTAACTCGGACCAGTGATCATAATCCCAACGATGGCCTCTCACATATAACATAGCATTGATTGAACTTGAGCCACCTAATGTTTTGCCTCTAGGTTGAAAACCTTTTCTGTGTTCTTGGCTCTCACTCACCATTTTATGAGTACCACCAGCAGAATCTACTACAACTGATTCTGGTTCAATTACTGTAACTTTTTCAAATTCTTTTTGCGGAACTGTATCAAAGGACCAACTATATTTGCTTTGTGTCATCCCGAAAGCAAAGCCTATGGGCACATGCAACCTTGGATCACTATCCTTTGAGCCAGCCTCTATCAAGCATACAGATGTATTTGGATCTTTACTGAGTCTGTTAGCTAAAACACATCCAGCTGAGCCAGCACCTAAAATTATAAAATCATAATTTTTCATAAATTGAATCTAGTTTTTGTGTAATTATTACTCAGCAGCACTTGCTATGCCAGTCAAAACTGCTTGATTTTTAATGTATGAATGAATTTGTTGAGTTTGCTCTACATTTAAAACATCCTTAAATGATGCCATGCCACTCCCATGGATTCCACCTAAAACACTGCCCAGAAATGAAGCATGACCTTTAGCATCTAGCTTTCTTAAATCAGGTAAAACTCCTCCACCAATGACACCTGCGCCATGACAAAATTGACAATGTTCATGATACTCATATTCACCTCGAGCAATGGTCAGGGCATCTGCGTTTAATTCAAAAAGAGTAGGATTTAATTGAGCGATTGTGGCAACTGGTTCTGCTAGCTGTGTGCCTCCAATTTCAAAAATCATCATTCTTCCATCTCGAGATGGGTTTTCATTTGGTGACTCTAGCCCGCCGGTAAGCGCGTAAGCACCACCATAACCAACTTGCACTGCAATGTATTGCTTGCCTTCAATCTTGTATGTGATCGGGGGCGCTACAATGCCTTGCCCGGTATCAACACTCCAGAGTAGATCACCAGAATCTGCTGAATAGGCTACAAACCTTCCATCTGATGTTCCTTGAAAAACTAAATTTCCATCTGTTGAAAGAACACCTCCACTCCATGGTCTTTTATACTGTGCTCGCCAAACTTCTTTTTGCTCTTTTGGATCCCAAGCAAGCAAATAGCCAACTGTAGCTGCATCAACCATTGCCAGCTCATCAGGATCTTTTGGCAGATAACTCATTTCAATCTGATTTCCTAAATTCCAAGTGCCTGGATTGTATTCAAATTCGTTATCTGTTGAGTAGATAAAGATTGTCTCTTGGGCTGGAATATACACCAAGCCGGTTTTAGGACTATACGACATTGGATGCCAATTGTGACCACCTAAGGGTCCAGGTGTAGTTAACGCTGGTTGTGATTTATGATTAGTTTCTGAAATTTCAACTGGTCTTCCAGTTTTTGGATCTACATGAGAAGCCCAATTTGTTGGTACAAAATTATTTGCTGAAATAAACTCGCCCGATATTCTATCTATGACGTAAAAAAAACCATTTTTTGGAGCTTGCATGATGATCTTTCTTTGCTCTCCGTTAATCTCCATATCAGCAAGGATCATGTGTTGTGTGGCCGTATAATCCCAGCTGTCCCCTGGAGTTGTTTGGTAATGCCAAACATATTCTCCATCCTCAGGGTTTATTGCCACAATTGATGAAAGGTATAAATTGTCTCCACCACCAGGACTACGTACATACCTATTCCATGGTGAACCGTTCCCAGTCCCTATATATAAAAGGTTTAATTCTGGATCATAAGCCATGGAATCCCAAACAGTTCCACCTCCTCCAACCTCCCACCATTTACCACCAGACCATGTTTCAGCCGCTTTTGCTAAAGCCTCTGACTCAAAAGGTTCGTTAGGGTTTCCAGGAACAGTAAAAAATCTCCATAGCATGGAACCATCCTGAATATCATAAGCAGAAATATAACCTCTGACTCCGAGCTCACCGCCACCATTACCGATAATAATTTTCCCATCTATAATTCTTGGCGCACCGGTAATTGTGTATGGTTTAGATTTATCAATTGTTAAGACATCCCAATTAACTCTTCCAGATAACTTATCAAGAGAAATTAAACGGCCATCAATGGTTGCAAAAACTAATGAGTTTTCCCAAACAGCAACCCCTCTATTAACAACATCGCAACAAGCATTTCTTGCCCAAGCTTTATCAGCCTTTGGATCAAATGACCAAATTTCTTTTCCTGTTTTAGCATCCAATGCAAAAACTACACTCCATGGTGCAGTGATGAACATCATGCCATCAACCACGATAGGAGTTGTTTCATGACCTCTATTAGTTCCGGTCTCAAAAGACCATGACAATCCTAACTCATGAACATTTGAATCATTGATATCTTTCAATGGGCTAAATCTAGATTCATCATAAGTTCTGCCATGCAAAAGCCATGATTCATTTTCACTATCTGCATTCAATACTCTATCTGCATAAGATTGGTGATCTGCGCATGAAAATATAAAAAGAAAAACTAGAGGTGGTAATAGTAAATTTTTCATAGAGCTAATATACCAAAGGTTTAAATGGAATGTTTAATAAAAATTAAGGGGGTTGATTCTATAAGCTTTTAACTATAATAGATGGTAGGGATGGAGGGAGTCGAACCCCCACGCCTTTCGGCACTTGGTTCTAAGCCAAGCGTGTCTACCAGTTCCACCACATCCCCAGAAAGAGAAAGAATTATATTACAGAATTAAGAAATGTTAAGTGGTTTTATTTAATCTTAATAAGCTAAAAATAAGAAATTTCATTTTTTCTTTTTTTATGAACTAAAAGCAGAACAATCACTAAAAATACTTCTCCTGAAAAAACAAAAAGTCCAAACGTATTAAAGCCTTCATAAAAGAAACTTACTATTCGTCCAATAGCAATAAATCCCATTATATATGCAACGATTAGTGCTATAGATATAGGGTTATATGAAAATGCATATCGCATCAGCAAATATGCATATGCAATAAATGAGCCAGCAAATAAGGATCTGAACTCCGAGGCTGTCTCTGGGTTAGTTGCAACAACTGGAATAAAACCTAGGTTGCTCAAATCTGGTTTAAACATTACGTAGCAACCTATTACAAAGAGACATAGAGCTGAAAAAATTATGCAAGCCTTCAACATTACCTAAAGCACTCCCAATACGAACAAGGCTAAGAAAAATGCAACCACGCCCATAGCTAACCAAAAATATAACTCCTTAGTATTGCCAAAGCGATATGCATTTATTGCAAGGCCCCAACAATACAATGGAGCCAAAGTAATGATAATAGAGCTAATTAATATTGCGATCGGTATAAAAGCTAATACTAAAAATAACTGTAGAGCTAATTTATTCATATCCTAATGGAACATATTTTTAAACGCTGTGTCAAATATCCTATAAATTTTCTAGCCATATTGGTGAGGTCCATGCCCTTTCTTGAATGAACTTTGGAATATTCAGATCATTTTCGTTTTCACAATATTTTGGGTTTTTAACACATAGATTGTGAGACCAGCGACAAGTTTTATTAGCAATAACTCTCACATAATAATAAGCTTCATCGCCCTGATTAAAATTGGGATCCTCCCAAACCATGCACATAGATCGAGGTCCTTTACCCTCAACTTTACAAGAATTTAAATCGAGCTCACTGGACTCAGAAGACTGAATATCATGAACAGAAGTTTCTACGATTCCATCTCGAACAACCCCTTTGATCACTTGAAGCTTTTCAATAAATTGATCTTCTAAAGACTGATCTGCACTGGCAGAAACAAAGACTCTAGCCTGAGATATATTTTTTGAATCTAGGGTACCACCCATAGGCACAGCATTTTCGTAGGAATACGGTATTGCATTTGTATTATTGCAAAGATCTAAGCTTAGATTTTCTCCCATAAAGAATCTCACCAAAAAACGCGGACCCGAGGTTCCGTATACCTCTTTTCGTTTTAGAGCATTAAATATTGAAGTTCTACTATTTTCCTCAGCCCAGACAACTGCTAATCCACCAGGATTAAATTCAACATCATCTGGCAAACCCTCTGGGATGTTATCTCTATAGGATTTACCTGCGCCGCCACCGCCAAGAAAATTATCCTCATCAACAGATCCTGGAGTTCCAAAGTGAGTATCGGTGCTTCCAATAATACCCAGCTTAAAAGGATTAATATTTTGTTGTGAATGAATAAGCAATCCTTTGTTTAATGTCTCTCTTACAAAGCTTGATTTTGGAGGTTGGGATAAATTATTCTGAAATTTTGACCTAAAATCTTTATAGGGTAGCTGCTCAAAATTACACAAGGGGTCCGAAGAAGCAATAGCACATTCCGAGCTGCCCTTATGCTGGAAAATTTCTACCAATGGTTCTTTAATATTTTGAAGATATATTTCATCTTGATTTGGCGTGTCAAACATATACCCATTGCTTAAATTAGAATTATGAGGAATCACCATATAATTACAGTCATCTTTACATTCTTGATCAAGTTGTTTCCATAACTCTGCTCTGTTCGAGGCTTCATAAAAACTTATAGGCTGATGCGGAACATTTGCACTATCAAAAATTACATTTCTATGCAGGTTGCTTCCAGAATATACTGCACCGGTCCACTCATACCCAATAAAAGATGAAAAGGTGCAAGCTTCAGATCTATCATAATGATCTTCAGCAGCTTGTATGATTTCCTGCCAAGGTTTTTGAGCTGCGTCTAGGCATATTGCTCTGGATTCACCACACATAGCCATGGGGCTACCCATACTAGCTTTTGCATTCATGTAGAAATAAGAAAGCTTTGGTAAATTTCTGTATGCCATACACTGAAGACTAGAATATTTTTTACTCTTAGGGTCTAAACAAATTCTTACCTCGCCCAGTAGCTCTGCGTGGTCGGTTACCGCCGCAAAATCGAGAGGCTGCTTTAATTTTGAAGTTCTTGAGCTCGTTCCGTCCTCATTATATGGCTGAAGATATAAAGATTGGCCTTTGGCATACCTATAGGCATCATCTGGGGTATTCAAGGTTCCCTGAGTATTCGCATCTAACGATAAGGCAGTGTGGACATGTAAATCCCCAAACAAAGGAATTTTTTCTTTTACATAGATTGAGCAAGGAAGTCTATCTTCATTGGTATAGGTTTGTAATTCTGAACTTTGCAAACTATAAAAATGAAGCAAAGCAATAACAAAAAATGTATTTCTCATCATAAATAACTTAGACAAAAAAAACGGCAACCCAAGGCTGCCGTTTTTATTTATATTAATAATTAATTAAAAATTGTATACAAGGTTTACTCCAACCTGTCTTCCCGGATTCGCATTTGCTGGATAGAATTCAGAAGCTTGACTGTCGCCACCAACGATAGAGTAATCAGAAAAATATGATTGTATGTGAGTCAAGTCCACATCATCGGTTATATTTTTCACAAATAAACTAGCATCCCATTTTTCATCTGTTGATCTCCAACCTACAAAAATGTTAGCTAGATATAAAGCCTTGATTTTTAAATCAGGATTAACAGTAGATGATCTTTCGTCTCTCCAGCTAACATTGTATCTTGTATATCGCTCACCGCCCCAGTAAGCAGCAGTGTTGTGCTCAAGATAAAATGATAATGAGCTCTCAGCTGCATCATTGAGTGGCGTACCACTTACGTCTCTTGTTGCTGCAACCATGCCAGTGTAGCTAGGATCATTGGCATAACCTAATGATCCTGCATCAAATTCACTTGAAACAGAAGTAAAGCTTCCACCCAAAGTTAGGTTTTCTCTAACAATATAAGCCCAATCCAGGTCCAGACCTGATAAAGATGCATCATTGTTATTAAAGACTCCACCTTGAATTTGTATTAATGAACTTGGGCCCGCAGCGGTAAATGATCTAGCTGTTACATCATCCCACTTGGCCTGAAAACCATCAAAGGTATAATCGAAATATGAAGCATTCAATCTTAGTCTTCCATCTAAGAACTCACCCTTCATACCAATCTCTATCATGTCATTTTCCTCATCCCCAAATGGAATCAAGGCAGGATTGACTGGTTGGGTCAGAATTGAAATAGAACCTCTTCTAAAACCACGCTCTGTTGCAAAGTACAAAAGGACATCATCATTTAAATAATGACCAATTTTAAAGCTTCCAGTTGTTGAATCAGCAGAACCATTCTGATTTTCAGGAGCTATAAAAGGAATGGTCAACCCTCCACCATCTGCAGCAGACACAGCACCTGTTAATGGCAAGAACATATCAGTTGCACTGAAATTATTAATTTCTTGATCTCTGATACCAAATTGAATAAATGTTTTCTCAGATAGGTTGTATTTGAAATTTGCAAATATTGCCTCAACTTTAGCATCCACCGGAATCATCATGCAGGTTAAAACATTAACTCTTGCAGCAAAAATTGCTGGGTTTGCCTTAGCTGCGTTACAAGCATTAGAAGGCGTTTTATAGTCGAATCCAACTAATGGCTTCATTAATGTTGGGAAGACTTCAGTTGCAGTATATGAACGATCTATGTCATATGTTGTGAATGTTTGAGAATCTCGAGAAAAGAATCCAAGCGTATATTCAAACTTATCATTATCCTGATTAGAAATTCTTCCTTCAATGGTTTCAATTCCAGTATTAGTTCTCACTTCTTGCGGATAACCATAGGCAAATGCACCAGCATAGTCTCTATCAAGCATGGCCATAGTATCACTCTCGGATTTTGAATATCTCAAAGCTAAAGCATGGCTTCCCATATCGTAATCAATCATAAGATTATGAAAGAAGGCTGAATTATTTTGTCGAGGATCTTGAAAATGTACTGCGGTTCTATCCTCAACCTTAAATCCACCTGCTGGCATATCGTTGAAAGAGGGTCTTCTTAGCGTAGCTAGTTGAGCTGCTGAACCTGGAGGAGCAAGCCCAAACTGTTCAGCCATCGCAATGCCTTGCAAGTAACCATTGACTCTTTGAGCAAATGTTACTGGCCCTTCAGTACCAGCTACAGCCTGAGGATAAATTACATCAGTTTCGCTATTTTGGTACTTATATCTTACAGATAATTCATCAGAGGGCTGCCAAGACATACTTACTCTGATGGAGTCAAAAGAATGGCTTTCGTCAACACTAGTTCTGATATTCTTTACCTCTGTACCATTGCTATCATTAGTAACACCAGCAATTCTAAAAGCTAATGTGTCGGAAAGATGTAAATCGGTGGCAAATTCAAGCATTGAGGTCATATTGTCTGCAAAGGTAGTTTTTACATAACCATTTCTCTCGCCACTGCCAAGCTGCGCAGATCTTGTATAGATGTGTAAAGCTCCACCTGAACCAACAACCCCTTGAAGAGTTCCCTGAGAGCCTTTTAAAATCTCAACTCTCTGAGTGTCGTACATCTGATGAAACATTTCACCTGTTCTTAGAGGCATTTCATCCATATAGCCCTGAATTGGTTGATCATTTCCACCATCTGGATCAAGTTTTTGACCTCTCATTATGATAGTTTGTCTTCTTGGATCAATTTGAGTGAACTCAACACCTGAAACAAGTTGAGCTAATTCACTCAAGTCTCTTATCTGATAATCATCAAGAGCTGAACCAGAAACAGCATTCACTGTTTGAGCTATATCTTGAACGTTCTCTTCTTTTTTAGTAGCTGTAACAACCACTTCCTCAAGAACAAGATTAGATTCTTGCGCAAAAGAAATGCTTGGGACTGCTGTAAAAGCAACAATAGTTAATAATGCAAATAATCTCTTCATGGTTTCCCCCCCAATTTGAAGAATGTATATGTGAAAATATACCTTTTTTTTACTGAAATCCCAAACTTTTTACCTAAATGTAAAAAAGGATAATTATTGAGTGATAGATGTTTGTGAAGTATTTAATTGCAATTGGATGTCTTGAAGCATTTCATTGTTTTGCCTTCTGTATGCATCAAAGGCTTGAATGTTTTCCTCAAGCAGTAAAATGCTCTTGTTAAGTTCAGCTAGTTTATTTTTGACAGCTGCGCTCTCTTGATTGTTTTGCATGAGTTCTTCAACTGTATTGAGTAATTTTTGAGATTGATTTTTTATAGTATTTATATTTTTTTGGTCATTAGTTTGAGTCGTTGCGATCTCTTTAAGAGCGGTTGATTGCTTGCTAAAATCTTGAGTAAGTTTTGTAATATTCGCTTTGTTGCGTTTGTTGCTTAAATCCCATAACTTCCTAATTTCCTTATCTAGAAATTGAAGTTGAGAATTAATATCAGATAGAAACTCGGTAGAGGTTGAATCCGCTAATTGCAGTTGCTCTTCTAATATTGCAAGCCTAGATTCTACTTTTGAATTTACATTACTGGAATCTTTAGAAAGCTCACTAACCCATAAAGATAGAGCAAGAATTCCAATCAACAATAATACAAACACCACGCCAAGAAATAGACCACTTGAACTTTTATTAATGTAAGAGCCTCCATCTTTTGTCGCTGAGATTTTCATGTTCATAAGTAAAGAGGTTGTATCTATTAAATTGTATTAAATTCTATGTTCTAATATGACATTAAATTATAAGCCGTAACTTAAAACAATATTACAACATTATGAATTTAGATTTTTCAGACGACCAAAAATTCTTACAAGATGAAGCCAAAAAATTCTTTGATAAAGAAGGCGGGCTTGCGAATGCTCGAACAGTAATGGATAACTCCCTAGAGGGTGATAAAGAGCTCTGGCAAAAAATTGTTGAGCTTGGTTGGACAGGAATAAGAATTCCTGAGGCATATGATGGACTCGGTCTAGGTCATTTAGAGCTTTGTGTAATTGCTGAAGAGCTTGGAAGATCGCTTGCGCCTGTGCCCTTCTCCTCGTCTGTTTATTTTTTCTCTGAAGCACTTATTAAGTTTGCAAGCGAAGAAATCAAATCTGATGTATTGCCAAAATTGGTTTCTGGGGAAGTTGTTGGCACCTATGGCATCGCCGAAGATATGCATCAAGCAACAGAGTCTAATCTAGGCGTTTCAGTAGCATCTGACAAAATAAATGGCGTAAAAATAGCTGTTCCAGATGCTGGAATGGCCTCTCAAATGATATTAGTTGTCAAATCAAATAGTGGTACTGATCTCAGGTTGGTTGATCTGAATGATGCTTCTGTCTCAGTAACTCAGCAAAAAAATCTCGATACCTCAAAAGCTTTTTTTAAAGTCGAATTTAAAGATACTCCCTCAAAACTCATTGGAACATCGGGTGAGGGCTGGACCTATATCCAACATCTACTTGATCAAGCGGCTGTTTTATTTGCATTTGAACAAGTTGGAGGATCTCAAGCTGCGCTTGATATGGCTAAGGCATATTCTATGGAAAGATTTGCGTTTGGGAGACAAATCGGATCCTATCAAGCTATAAAACATAAGCTTGCTGATATGTATATTGCAATTACGCTTGCAAAATCGAATTGTTATTATGGTGCCTGGGCATTATCCTCAGACTCTGCTGAACTTCCCCTTGCCGCAGCAACTGCAAGAGTAAGTGCAACTAAAGCTTTTCAATTATGCTCAAAGGAAAATATTCAAACTCATGGTGGTAATGGCTTCACATGGGAGTACGATTGTCATTTATTTTATAAACGATCAAAAGTTCTTTCAGTTTTACTTGGTTCTGAGGCATCATGGAAAGAAAAATTAGTTACAAACTTAGAAAAAACAAATACTTTGGTAAAGGAGTAAATTATGGATTTTAACGATACACCAGAACAAGCTAAATTTAGAGCTCAATGCAGAGAATGGTTAGAAACTAATGCTGAACTCAAAGAAAATAAAAGCAGTGGGCATAGTGATTCATCTTTAGAAAATCACCTTAAAATTGCAAAAGCTTGGCAACAAAAAAAATATGAAGCTGGGTGGGCGATGCTCCATTGGCCGAAGGAATACGGAGGCATTGAGGCTTCACCAATTGAAAGAATTATATGGGGACAAGAAGAAGCAAAATTTAATGTACCGGGTGGTATTTTTGAAATTGGTCTTGGTATGTGTGGTCCGGTGATGATGCAATATGCATCTGAAGAACAGAAAGATAGATACCTCGCACCAATGGCTGAGGGAAAAGAAATCTGGTGTCAGCTATTTTCTGAACCTGCAGCTGGATCTGATGTTGCTGGCTTAAGAAGCAAGGCTGAAAAGGATGGTGACGACTGGATCATTAATGGTCAAAAAGTTTGGACTTCTGGTGCGCACTACTCTGATTTTGGCATCTTGGTTGTTCGACATGACCCCGATATAGCAAAACATAAAGGTCTTACATTCTTCTTTGTTGATATGAAATCCCCTGGAATTACTGTGAAACCCATTAAGCAAATTACAGGTCAAGCAGGAAGCGGCTCGGGGTTTAACGAAGTCTACTTCGATGATGTGCGAATTCCTGATTCACAACGTCTTGGCGAAATTGGTGATGGCTGGAAAGTTGCTATCACTACCCTCATGAATGAGAGATTGGCTGTTGGCGATGCAAAAGGCTCTGACATTGAAGAAGCATTGATTCTATCCAAAACAAAGGATGATGCAGGAGAAGCCATGATTAAAAATGATTCAGTAAGAGAAAGGCTAGCTGACTGGTTTTGCCAAGCCAATGGTCTTAAATATACTAAATTTAGAACAATCTCTGCTCTTTCCAAAGGAGAAGCTCCCGGACCTGAAGCATCCATTACAAAAATAGTTAGCGCAAATAAACTGCAAGAAATTGGTAACTTCGGAATTGATTCGGGAGATATGGCTGGCATGCTCATTGATGAAAATGATGGGGTTAGCTCATTTCAAGGCGCTTGGTTAGGCGCTCCTGGTTTAAGAATTGCCGGTGGAACAGATGAGATTCTAAGGAATGTTATAGCTGAAAGAGTTCTTGGCTTGCCCCAAGATCCAAGGGCTGATAAAGGTTTGGCCTTTAAAGATATACCGACTAAGGCCTAAAGGCTGTTAGTAACTTCAGGAACTGCACATCCTTATCTACAGTTAGATTACCGTTAGCAATTTCTAGAATTGGATTTTTGATTCCTGCCAAAACTTGTTTTAAAATTTGCTCGTCAGTTTTAATATTCAACATGCAATCAATTGGCAAAACATCTTTAATTTGCGCAACCTGATTTCGCAAAATTATAGCTTTAGTCAAACCAGATGAGAACTCAAAACAAGCAGTGATAATATCATTTGGGTCAACTTTTTCTGGATTTAAATTGACCCTCAAAACATCAAAAAACATATCCATCGGAATCTGTTCAAGCATAGAGACTTCAGGCGGAATAATATTCACTGGTTCTTGATTCCCTAAAAGTCTTTGAGCTTCACTTAAAAAATAATTCCTTTTATTTGGATTAGAGGCCATTGATCCTAGGTAAAAAGCGGCTTCAGCTCGATATTTTGTGACCTCAGCAAGACGATAATCTATAGCCAACAAAAGATCTGACACCTCCAATGCCCATTGCATCTCCTTGTTAATAATTGCCTTTTTAAGCTCGACAAATAATGCATCGGGGCCACCAACCATATTAGAAACAAGTTTTGCTCTTTTAAAAGTTGAGGTAGGATCAAGTTCTGAAATGTTTCCAGAGAACCACCCTAAATAACCATTAAAGATACTTTTAACTGACCAGCGAACTGTGCCATAAAACTCTTGCAGGTATGGAGAAGATGCAACAGCTGAAGGTAATTCTATATTTTCAATAATTTCTTCTGGATGCATGCCTTGATTCATAAGTCTGATTGTTTGATCATGAATAAACTGGATGCCATCTCGATAAATCGTTAATGTCTCAAGGACTGAGTCACCTGAAAAAGGCAATGTATGGCTTGGAAAAATATGCTCCGGCTCAAGAGCTATCATCATATCAAGGCTGTTTACCCATGCATTTACATCTCTATGAGAGGTCCCCCTAATAGTATAAAGGTTTGGAAAAGTTTTATAAATATTGTCTCCTGGAAACAGCGCTTGATAGTCTGGTAACCAAACAAAAATTTGATCATCTGTTTCTCCAGGTGCATGAAAGAATTCAAATGCAATTCCTGCAATGTTTAATTTTAATTCATCATCAAAAGTTACATTTGGCTTGATGTATCCTGGTGCACTTCGACCTACACTTAAGTATGGCCCAATACCAACATTAACAACCTCACCCTCAGGAAGAGTAGTTCCAAACATTTTAGATGAGCGTGACGAAATAATAGGATTCAAAATCCCAAAGATTTTTTCAACAGATTTTGCAGTCGATTCATGAGCTATGATAAGAGGAGTCTCGTCTTGCTGGTCAACAAAATATTTTGCTCCTAAAGTATGGTCTCCATGATTGTGAGTATAAATAATTGCAGCTATTGGATTGCTATTAATTGCATTGAACTCTGCATAGACTTTCTCAGCTTGAAAGACACTATCGGTAGCATCAATGATGATGTTTAATCCACTCCCCTCAATTAGATAAGAGTTAGCAATGCCATAGCCTACAGCAGCATGGATGCCATTCTCGTAAGAATATACTTTCTGAATAAACTCTTCAGAATGCTGAAAAAGCTTTTCTACCTCTGTGGTTGTCTTGAGCTCAGGCATCAATGCTTGATCAGTTTTAGAGCAACTAAATGAAAGAATGCATATAATAGTGATCTGTAAAAAAGTACTAATATTTTTCATAAGCTGCTCCTAAATGCCAACTCATCATAGCTGTTTTAAAAATCCATTTGAAGTAAAGCGCCAAGATGTTATTTGGAAAGATAACCTACCTCACTCAAATACATATCAAGATAGATTTTTTCAAGATGATGCGGTCTCGGAAATTACAAATATTTTCATTGAGCCCAATCAACTGCTTGAAAGAATTAAAAATGGCTCTCAAATCCATGTCGGCGAGCTAGGCTTTGGGTTTGGTCTAAATTTTTTAGTCACTGCAAAATTTTGGTCTGAAAATAATAAAAATTTAAATCCTCATAACCTCGAATACCTTGCTATTGATGAGGCATTACCGACTAAAGAACAGATTCTAAGAATCATTGATAATTTTCCTGAATTTGAAGAGATCTGTAATATTTTCTTGAAGAGCTATGATGTTTCACATAATGATATTCAAAGAATTTATTTTCCCTCTTTAAGAATTCGACTAACGCTAATTCAAAATGATATTGAATCGGGATTAAAGAATCTTCTAGGACTTAAGAATAATCAAATCGATGCTTGGTTTCTTGATGGATTTGATCCTAGTAAGAATAAATCCATGTGGAGGAATTCTGTTTTTCAATACATGAGTATCTTATCAAAAAGAAATGCAACTTTTGGAACCTTTACTTCAGCTGGTTTTGTGAAAAGAGGGTTAAAAAAATTTGGGTTTGAGGTAGATAAGGTAAAAGGTTTTGGCAAAAAGCGTCATAAGCTTATTGGAAAAAAACCCTTAGATAATACACATGTCAGCAAAGAAAGAATTCGAAAGAAGAAAATAGGCGTTATCGGAAGCGGAATAGCAGCTAGTTCCGTGGCTTATGCAGCCGCACAAAATGGAGCAGATGTAGAAATATTTGAGTCTGCTGCTGCTATTGCTGCTGGCGCTTCAGGGAATCCAGTCGCTGCAATGTATCCAAGATTTTCAACAAACGATTCACCCTATTCATTTTTAACCGCTCAAAGTTATTTTTTTTCTGAAAAAATATATGCCCAACTTCCGAATGCATACAAAAAAACTGGTCTTTTATTTTCACACTCAAATGCTTATCAAGAACAATGGATTGAAGATATGAAGAATTTAAACCGCGAGGATCTTTTTGAAGCAATAGATAAGAAAAAAATGAAAAAATTATATGGCCTCGAGTCTCATGGATTATTAGTGAAAAAAGGCGGTTACCTATTTCCAAAATTAATTTGCAGGGAGATGATTGCCCGTCCAAATATAAAAATTTCTTACAATCATTGTTTTGACAATTGGGTTAAAGGCAAATCTAAGATAGAGCTTCAATTTACAAATCAAGAAAAAAAATCAGGCTTTGATGATTTAATTATTGCCAGTGGTCCCAGTTTGGAGAAATATTTATCAGGTCTGAGAATTTCAAAGGGTCAGCTGGTCGGTTTAGAGGGTGATCAACCATTTAATCTAGATCTTCCGATCAATTCAGCAGGATATATTTTACCTAAGCTAGATGAGATAACTTGGATTGGCTCTACGCATGAAAAAGAGTTTAAAAATATTGATGTCTGCTATGAAGCAGGACATGAACTCATTGAGAGAACGAATAAAAACTTTAACATCAATCTTTCAGGTTCAAAAAATATTCTTATGAAAGCTAATTTCAGAGTGGGAAGCAAAGATAGATTGCCTCTAGCTGGAAAAATTGAAGAAAATATTTATGCCATTGGCGCTCTAGGTTCCAGAGGCTTCAGTTTAGCCCCTCTACTGGGAGAGCATGTTGCATCCCTTATCAATAACTCTCCAAGCCCGATATCATCTGGAATATCATTGGCTATAGAACCGCTTAGATTTAAAGATTAACTAGCAGATTTTCCACCAACATCTCTGCGGAAGGTACATCAATTGGGGCATAGCTTGAGCCTTTTCGCCATTTGGTTAGTCCAGTCCATAGTGTCTTGTCTGAGACATCATCTCTTACAGATATTCGTAAAAAAAACTCTGGAACAGAATTAATTCTATCTGGCTCATAACGATAGCTTCTGTACATTGGATAACCATAAAAACGAAAATCATCATATTTAATTTTTTCTTTTGTGGTGACGCTTAAGTCTATTGAAATGGCAGCATCCTTTGAAAATTGATGTCCTACTCCTTCCAGATATTCCTTTGCTGCATCACCAAGATTTTCAATTAAAATTGGATCCATCTCAACTGGCAACAAGTCTTTATTCAATTGAATTTTAAAACCAGTTTCTTCTTCTAATTGGAAATTATCTCGACTGTTTAACTCTGTAAACGGTGTTGAGGTACACGCCACTAAAAAGGATATAGCGGTAAAAATTAAAAAGTTTGTTTTATGTGTCATAGGTAATAGTAATCTCTCAATAATATGACTAATATAATGCATTTATTTAATTTATAAACCATGTTTGAGCTAAAAGAATCTAAAAAAATTAAGTTGTTGGATGTAAATGCACAGGTTTACAAGCATTCAAAATTTAATACTCAACACATTCATCTAGAAACAGACAATGATGAAAAGGTTTTTATGGTTGCCTTTCGTACCATTCCGGAAGATTCAACAGGTGTTGCCCACATCCTCGAACACACATCCTTGTGTGGGTCAAAGAAGTATCCAGTGCGAGATCCATTTTTTATGATGATTAGGCGATCACTAAACTCATTTATGAATGCATTTACATCTAGCGACTGGACCGCCTATCCTTTTGCAACTCAAAATAATAAAGATTTTAATAATTTATTAGATGTTTATGTTGATTCAGCCTTCTTTCCAAGATTGGATCCACTTGATTTTTCTCAAGAAGGTCATCGACTAGAAATTGATAGTGAAGATAAATTAGAAATTAAAGGGGTTGTATTTAATGAAATGAAGGGAGCGATGAGCTCCCCAACTGATCAGCTGTGGCATGGAATGTCCAAATATCTTTTTGAAGAAACCACATATCATCATAATAGCGGCGGTGATCCTGAAAAAATTATTGATTTAACGCATGCTGATTTAGTTGCCTTTCATCAAAAACACTATCACCCCAGCAACGCAACTTTTTTTACCTTTGGCAATGTTTCAATAGATGAAGTTCACAATCATCTAGAAGAAAATGTTTTCAAAAAATTTACCCCTGCCTCAGAGCAACTCACAATCAAGCCAGCAAAAATATTTTCAAGTCCAGTGCAGGCCAGTGGGACTTACCAACCACTTCCAGGTGACGAATCCAACCATCATGTTGTTATCAGTTGGTTGCTTGGTGATAGTCATGATCCACTCAATTTATTGGAAAAATATTTTCTATCAAATATTTTGCTTGATAATTCTGCATCACCTCTTAGGAAAGCTTTAGAACTTTCAAAAATAGGAAAATCTCCTTCTCCATTCTTAGGAATTGAGCCTAGCAATAAAGAGATTGTATTTATGGCTGGCTTAGAAGGAGTCGAAAAAAATAGAGCTGGTGAGGTTGAAGAATTGATTCTTACCACGCTTGAAAAACTGGTTGTCGATGGAGTGCCAGAAGACTTAATCAATTCATCCCTGCATCAATTAGAGATTGGGCAAAGGGAAGTATCTGGCGGAGGCATGCCTTATGGATTGCAATTAATGCTTGGATGTATGAATGCCTGCATTCATCATGATGATCCTATTTCAATGTTAGATTTAGATGCAAACTTTACAAAACTCAAAACTTTAATATCCAAAAAAGGCTACTTAGAAGAATTGATATCAACCAGCTTAATAAAGAATCAACATAGACTTAACTATGAATTGAAGCCAGATCCCAAATTTAATGAGAATTTAGAAAATTTCTTCACTTCAACACTTAAAACTAAAGAAAAGACTTTAACTGATAAAGATAAGGTTGAAATTAATGACCTTGCCAGAGCATTGCAAGCTCGTCAGGAGGCTGTTGATGATGTTGAAATTCTGCCTAAAGTTACTAAACAAGACATACCGTTAAAGCGTGACTATACCAATGTCTCCTTTCTTAAAAACAATAGATCAGTTTACGAGGTTGGCACTAATGGCCTGACGTACTCTGACTTTTTATTTCCCTGTAAAAATCTTACATCTCAAGAATTATCTTTCTCGTCCTTATACACGTTTATTCTTACTGAGGTAGGCCTTCAGGAGAGTTCCTATGAAGAAATCCAAGCTCTTCAATCAAGCATTACTGGAGGTATTAATGCTTCCTTCAAGCTTCACACCAATGGTCAAAACTTACCAGGCAAACTTTTCCTGAGTATTTCTGCTAAATCTCTAGAAAATAATTTCAATGCAATGGAAAAACTCATATTTAATACTTTAGAAAATGCTAGGTTCGATGAAAAAAATAGGATATTAGATTTATTTAATATTTTTATTGCTCGAAATGAAGAATCATTGAATCAAAATGGTCATATTTTAGCTATGAATTCAGCCGCTAGTAGCTTAAATACATTCTCAGCGACAGCATTTCAAATGTCTGGACTGCAGATGCTCAATCAGTCCAAAGCAGCTATTTCAAAAATGAAAGAAGTTGCCGATACCCTTGAGTTAATTAATATCTTAAAAAGCATTCATTCAAAAGTTTTGCATGATCCATTCAAGATTTTTACGGCATGTTCTCCGAAAGCTCTCAAAGATCAATCTGAGGAATTTGAAAATATTTATTATGAAGCTGAGCAATCTCTGACAATGCCAATAAATGAGCAAATAGGATGGATCACAGGATCGCAAGTATGCTATTGCGCTGAAGCATTTCAAGGCGTGCCAAGAGAGCATCCTGACGCGCCTGCCCTTTCTGTTTTGGCAACTGTCTTAAGGAATGGCTTCCTGCATACAGCAATTCGTGAAAAAGGAGGTGCATATGGGGCAGGTGCTACAAATGATACTTCAACCAATACCTTTAAATTCTTTTCTTACAGAGATCCAAAGTGCACGCACAGAACCTTTGTTGCATTTAAAGATGCTATCGAATGGTCAAAAACATCAATTACTGATCAACATCTTGAAGAAGCAATCCTGGGAGTTGTATCGTCTATTGATAAGCCTCTTTCGCCTGTTGGTGAAGCAAAAAATGATTTTAATTTCAATCTAGAGGATATCTCAATCAAAGAACGACTTGAAATGAGACAACGAGTTATCAATTGCTCAATTGAAGATTTGACGAGGGTGTGTGAAAAATATCTTACTCAGGATTCTAAAAAATCAATTCTTGCTGGAGAGGCCTATAGAGAAGAGGCATCTTCACTAGGCTTAAGTTTGAGAGATGTATAGTTCTAAAAAAAGAAAAACCTTTTTTTCTTAAGTTCTTTTGCACATCCCCAGTATTGCTCTTGATACATATTGGACCTTGTCTGCACTCTATCGGCAACTCTGATCAACCATTGTTTCTTTCTATAGGTTTTCTTTTTAAACCCTGTGTAACCTTCATGATATGCAAGATAAAGTGATCGAGCATCTGTCGCTGAAAACCCTTGATAAAAGCCCTTGCTTGCATACCATCCCACAAAATCAGCTGAATCACTAAAATTAGTTCTCTTGGCTCTAGAATTTCCAGTCTCATCTTTATAATCTTGCCAAGTATTTTTTAAAGCCTGAGAATAGCCAACAGATGATGATGGTCTGAGCCACGGAATGAATCCTAATAACTTTTTTCTCTCAGGTTTAATCTTGGCTTGAAAGCTCGATTCCTGATGAATGAATGCCATGAGAACATAGGGAGGAAGCTTCCATCTTTTCTCAGACTTAATAGCCGCTTTATACCAGTTTCTTTTTTCTTGAAAAATTTCACAAATATTATCTGGCTTCTCTGGGGGCGAGCTTACACATGAGGAAATAATCAGCATGAGTATAATTAGGAAGCTATGAGAATTTTTTTGGATCATTTACAAAAGTATTTATATCAACAGCATCAACAATTCTAACACCAAGAGTTTTTGCTTTATCAAGTTTTGAGCCAGCATTTTCACCAGCAATTAAATAATCTGTTTTTTTGGAAATAGAACTTGTAACTTTTGCACCCTCAGAGATCAATAAGTTTTTAACTTCATCGCGAGACATTGGAGATATTTTTCCTGTAATCGCAATCTGTAAACCAAGAAATTTCATATCTTTATCAGCATTTTTGATCTCTGGATTAATAATACTCAAGCATGGGACCAGTGCCTCCAATGAGGCTATATTTTCAGTATCACTGAAAAAGTCTGTAATCTTTGCTGCTACTCTCGGACCTATATCAGGAACTGCAATTAAATCTTCAAAGGAAGATTGTTTTATAGCCTTCATGCTTCCAAAAACATTAGCTAAATTTCTTGCAGTTGTTTCACCAACTTCCTCGATGCCAAGGGAAAAAACCAACTTGTATAATTCAACTGACGCTGAATGATCTATAGATTTGATTAAGTTACCAACGGATTTCTCTCCAAATCTCTCTAATTTCTCAAGCTCAACTCGATGCTCCTTCAGGAAATAGATATCAGCAAAATCTTTTATAAATTCTTTATTAATCAAGGCAAGCAATATTTCTTGACCAAGTCCGTCAATATCCATTGCCTTTCTTGAAACAAAATGTGTAAATTTACCTTGAAAAATCTCAGGACAACTATTCCCACCAGAGCACTTAATAAAAGGTGTGTCTAGACGCTCTTCCAATATATTCAAGTCAGTTGACTGATTTATCTCTAAAAATTTTTGTGCTTCATAATTACTTGAAAATTTCTTTACCGGTTTAGATTTACTGCTATCAATGACCGTCCATTCAGATTGATAATTCAATACTATGGCTGACTGACAACTTGGACATTGTTGAGGAGCTACAACTGCATTAGCACGATTTTTCTTTTTTGGAATAACTCGAACCATTTTAGGAATTACATCCCCTGCCCGTTTAATTACAGCACCATCTCCCACCCTAGGATCCAATCTTCTTAGTTCATCAAGATTATGAAGGGTGCAATTACTAACATTTACACCGCCAACATTAACAGTTTTAAGTTTTGCCACAGGAGTTAAAATCCCGGTTCTGCCAACTTGAAATTCTATGCTTTCAATTTCGGTAGCGGCTTCCTCAGCAGGAAATTTATGTGCGATAGCCCATCTGGGTGATCTAGCTATTTCTCCGAGTTGTTTTTGTAAGGGTAGCTTATTAACTTTAAATACAACGCCATCAATCTCAAATGGAATATTGCCTCTAGAGGAGTCTATTTCCTGAAAATACTGAAGGCACTCATCAATAGAGGTTGCTAATTTATTTAAATTATTAACCGGCAAACCCCATGATAAAAAAACTGAAAATATTTCTTGTAAATCAATAAACTCCTTTCCTTTACATAATCCTAAGCCGTGAGCAAAAAAAGCTAATGGTCTTGTGCTGGTGATAGAAGGATCTAGTTGTCTTAAGCTTCCAGCTGCAGCGTTTCTGGGGTTTGCAAATACTTTTTCATTATTTTCCCTTGCTTTAAAGTTTAAAGCATCAAAGTCAGATTTTTTAATAAACACTTCACCCCTTACTTCAAGCAGAGATGGAAAAGAATGCTCAGACTCTTTTAGGGTTAATGGAATAGATCTGATCGTTCTGATATTAGATGTGATGTCCTCTCCCAAAGCTCCGTCTCCTCTTGTTACTCCTTTGGTAAGAATGCCCTCCTCATAAATCAAAGAAACTGCTGCACCATCCATCTTGGGCTCGCATAAATATTCTATTTGCTTGTCTGTACCTAGATTTTTAAGAATTCGATCGTGGAAATTTTGTAAATCTTCTGCATTAAAGGCATTGGCGAGTGAAAGCATTTGTTGAAAATGTTTAAAAGTAACGAAATCATTTTCGGGCTTAATGCCAACTCTTTGTGAGGGGGATTCAGGAGTAATCCAATCTGGATAATCAGACTCAATTTGTTTTAATTCTCTGAATAAATCGTCATATTCATGGTCAGATACTGAGGGGTCGTCAAGAATATAATAATCATAATCATGGGAACGAATTGTATTTTGGATTGAAATATATCTCTGATTTAATTTATTCATTATGCTGAAATATTTTTCATAGACTTAAGATGGCTAACTTCTTGAGCTTTAGACTTTAAGTGTTGAATCATTTGCTTGCTTAGGGGTGCTCTAGCTGCATCACAGATACTGGCATGTAGTTTTTCTGAAATGTTTGAAGCGGTTTCAAGCATCATTTCAAACGCTTTCACGGGATCATTTGCCTGAGATAAATCTAAAGCCATCAAAAGCACATGCGTCTTAGTATCTGTTTCAAGAAGCCCTGGATTTATCCCACTTGCGATTCTAAAAACCTCATTACCGCTCAAATCTCTATGACTAAAAAAACCACTTACATATTTTGCATCTAAATTTTTTAACAAGGTAAGAACTTGATTCATATCAAAATTTGACTTGTCCATAGACACTAAATTTAAAATGATTAATTCCTGTTCCTGGGTTAAGTCATTCGTATCTTCAAACCCTAAGGTTCCTTGCTCAATCTCTTCCTCAAAAAGCATAGACTGAGAATCATCAAGGGAATTTTGAATTAATTTACGAGTAAATAAAGGCCTAAAAAAAAGATACAAAATCACCAGAAAGAGAGCTGCAGCCCCAGCAACTAAGATAATTTGTATATTGTTAGGCATCCTATGAAGCGGCTAACTTAAGCGCTTCTTTCACATCAACAGATACCACACGAGAAACTCCTGCCTCCTGCATGGTGACTCCCATCAAATGATCGCTTTTCTCCATGGAGATTTTATTATGAGTAATAAATATAAACTGGACTCTATCCGACATCTCTTCAACCATTGCTACAAACCTCGTGGCATTTATATCATCTAAAGGCGCGTCAACTTCATCCAACATACAAAATGGAGCTGGGTTTAGTTCAAATAATGCAAACACCAATGAAAGCGCAGTCATGGCTTTTTCTCCCTCCAGAAAGTTGAGAAATAGTTGCATTTTTTTTACCAGGAGGTTGAGCGGTGAGCGTAATTCCTGAATCAAAAGAATCGCCATCCATTAAATGCAAAGCAGCTTTGCCTCCACCAAATAGTTTCGGAAAAATCTCCTGTATTTTTGAATTTACAGCATTAAAACTCTCGTCAAACTTCATCTTAGATTCTGCATCTATTTTTTTAATAGCGCTTTGAAGCTTGTCCAAAGCTTCATTTAAATCCTCCAGCTGAGAATCGAGTTCATCGATGCGTTTTGATTCTTCAGCAATTTCATCCGGAGCAGCTAAATTAATGGCTCCTAATGAAATAATAGAGGACTGAGTTGAGGCTAACGACGACTCTAGATCCAAAAGATCGATGGCTTCATAATCTCCAGGGTGAAGGTCCGAAATTGAGATTCCAGCTTTTTTTAGTGTCTCTGAGGCATTATCCAGGTTAACTTCAAACGTCCTGAGATCAAGCTTTAAATCATTGAGTTTTTCTTCCAACGCGCGAAGATCTAAAGCAGCGACAGATTTTTTGTTCTCAACATCTTGAATCGACGCATCTACAACAGATTGTTTTTGGCGAATTGAGTTTAATTCTGATTCTGCAGTAGAGCTTTTTTCGACCAGGGCCGCCAAGTCATTTTCTGCCTTCAACTTATTTTCCTTTGCTTGACCTAGTTGTTCTGAAATTTCATTCTGTCTGAGCAAATATTCGTTTGTTATATTTTTAGATTGTGCTGAGGGGTAATCTGCAGAATACTGATTAATAAGTCTTTAAGCTCAGCCGCTTTGCTGCGAATACTTTCTGCGCTGGGACCAAAATCTTTGAGGCCCTCTGAAATAGCATCTAGCAATTTCATTGCTTTTTCTTTTGGGCTTAGATTTTCTATGCTGGATTCATTGTTTAAAGCTTCTGCATATCGCTCTTTTGCTCTGGTTAAACCCTCTTCATAACCAAGTATTGCCTTATTCATGTTTTGAAGGTTAGTTTCATGTCTAGCTATTTCTGAACCAATGGTGTAAAAATTCTTTTGGGCAACTTCAAATGCAGACAATACAGAAGCATGCTCCGTCTTAATTTGATCAATCGATGCTTGATGAGTGTTCACTTCTGCAGATTTAACATTAACCTGATTGCTGAGCTGAGATATTTTTGAACTTAAAGAATCTTTTTTCGCTTTCGCGCTTAAAGTATTTAAAATTGAAATTTTTAATTTGAGATCTTTTTCTTCAATTTGAAGTTTTTTATACTTTTCTGCAGCTTTGGCCTGGTTTTGCAAGCGATTAATTAATCTTTGAATTTCGTCCCTAATATCTTTGACTCTCGCCAGATTTTCTTTAGTTTTTTTAATTCTTTGCTCTGTTTCTTTTCTTCTTTCTTTGTATTTAGAAATTCCCGCTGCTTCTTCAATGAAGACTCTCATGTCCTCTGGTTTGGCGCTTACTATTTTTGATACCATGCCCTGCTCAATAATGGCGTAACTTCTTGGTCCAAGACCTGTACCAAGAAAAATATCTTGAACATCTTTTCGCCTGCATCGAGTGTTATTCATAGAATAATGAGACTGACCGTCTCTAGTCATCATTCTTTTTATTGAGATTTCATTATATTTAGCGTATTCACCGCCTAGTTTGCCCATTGAATTATCGAATAAAAGTTCAATGCTGCATTGGCCAGATGGCTTTCTTAAATCCGAACCATTAAAAATAACATCAGACATGGATTCACCACGTAAGTTCTTTGCAGATAGCTCCCCGAGAACCCATCGAACGGCATCAATAACATTAGATTTACCGCATCCATTAGGACCAACTACAGCCACCATATTTGTAGGGAAAGATATCCTCGTGGGATCCACGAAACTCTTGAATCCAGCCAGTTTGATGTGTTTAAGCTGCATTAAATATATCCTTTACTTATTTTAAACTATTGTTCCTTTTTTAACCATTCGTTGGCATAAAAAAATAATTCATCTTGATTGTCTTTTGAATACTTTAAATCAAGAGATTTGAATGCTTGAAAAGCTGAATTACTACAGTTAGCTTGAGCTTCAATCTTGATCATTTCTTGCTGCAAAAAAGCTGAAGTAATATCAAACCCTCTCACCAAAGAATTTGATTTATCTAATCTATAAAGCTTATTAATATCTGGGGACATGATTTCTCTGGCAGCTATATTTACATCAGGCCCACCAGGAATAGATACAAAAAATTGCAACGACTGCAAATTACAATTTGGAGGATCTTCTATACTTACAAGAAGTGATGAGTCTGCAAGATCTGGATACTTTTCATCTCTCAAGTCAGCCAAAAGATTGAAGATTGGAACTTGAAAAGTCTCTGAAACAAACCTAGAATTCAACGTCTTAAGCATGCTCTCTGCAGAGTTGAATGAGCGAACTTCTAAAGCTTTGTAAAAAACTTCTACTCCCAGCAAAAAAGACTCATCTTCTGATGATGTATTTTTTAAATACTGCTGAATTAAATAGCTATCAAACTCTTTATTTCGAGAGATAGCTTTGTAAATAGATTCTGATTGTGCAACTTGAGCCCATGAGCCTATCAACGCATTGGAAGAAACGAAATTAAAAATAAATCCTCCAAAAATTAAGAATGTAATCAAAAACACAATAGATTTTTGATTTGACAGTGGCTGGAGTAGATAAGAAATTACAGGTAACAATAAAATTATTGAAACAGCAATGATAATTAACATTAAACCCTGCGCTTTATTAAAAATATTGCCAACATTAAGGCAAGAAAAATAAATGGCCCAAACCATAAAAGATAATTAGAACCTTCAAGTGCCGGCCTATAGTTTGAAAAGTTACCAAATCTTTCTGAGACATATTGTTTGATTTCTGCATCACTTGAGCCGGAAAGAACTAATTGATAAACCTTATTTTTTAAATCTCGAGAAACTGGTACATCAGAGCTAGCAATACTTCCGCTAGTACATTTAGGACACCTGATCTCTGAAATCAATGAGTAGAATCTTTTCTCCTGCAGAGAATCCTCAAATTCATAGACCATCTGATTAAAAGCAGAAGTAGATAGAAGAAGAAAAGAAAGCAATATGAAACATCTTTTAAGCATCATGATCCTTGCTTAGCTTTATTGATTAAGGGAAGAAAAACCGTTTCCCATTTTGTTTGATTGATTTCGCCCTGAATATGTCCTACAACTTTATTATCCACAAGTAGATATGACTCAGGCGCGCCAGTAACTCCAAGATCAAAAGCTAAGTCACCCCTGGGGTCAAATATAGAAAACAAGTAAGGATTACCATGTCTTTGAAGCCAAGCATTTGCCTTTAAATCAGAGTCTTTATAATTTAAACCGATGATTTGAATATTTTTCTCTGCTAGTTTAGTTAAAAAAGGATGTTCAACTAGACAGGTAATACACCAACTTGCCCATACATTAACAAGCTTGATTCCATTTAAAGACCGAGCATTAACTGGATCCCCATTTAAATCATTCAATTCAAATGATGGAAATTTTTTTGATTCAAAATTAGAGAATTTCATATCCTCATCCACTAGAAGCACCTTGGCAAAAAAAAGCTAGAACAAGGATTGGAAGAATTACTATTAAAAACCTTAGTGACTGATTCATGATGCCTTCTTCTTAAAAATTGTTAGTAACATTCCAAGTACCATTAAAGTTGCTGAGAACCAAATCCACTTAATAAAATAATTAATTCTTAACGAAAAAGTCCAGCTCCCATTTTCTAACTGATCACCAATTGTTAAATACGTATCTTTAAGAACAGATGCATGGATTGCTGATTCAGATGTAATCTGGCCTCTAGTGGCATATTTTCTTTTTTGAGGATTTAATGCAATTTCTCTTCCATCCTGTAACAATGAAACCTGAGCAGAAATTACGTCATGATTTGAAGCTTGAAATACTTGAATATCGTTAAAAGAAAACTCTCGCACTGATTCGTTTACTGAAATAGATTGGCCGGGTGCAAGATTTAAATTCTTTTCATAGCTAAGAATGCTATTCATAGATACTGCAAAAAATAATAAGCCCAAGCCGATATGCGCAATTGCACTTCCTTTGTTAATAAATTTTTTGTTAAAAACATTACCTATAGTCCTCAATAGATAGCTAAAAAGAATCAATAAGCCAGAAAAAATTCCTATGTATGCAAGAATAGAAAAAATATTTGTAGCATGCCATATAAGGTATAAAGACAGCAGAGACAGCATTGTTGGAGCAGACGTGGTAACAAATAATGCTCGCAAGGGCATCGAGCGCTGCCACAAAGCATTGACTGAAATCATAATAAACACAGCAGCTATAAGAATTAATGGAGCAAAAATTGTATTGTAATATGGAGGACCAATGCTAACTTTCTCTCCACTTATAGATTCAATAATTAAGGGGTAAGTTACTCCAAGAAAAATAGAAAAAATGCTAGTAATCATTAGTATATTGTTCATTGAAAGAAATGATTCCTTGGAGCCTGTAACAACCAGCTTTGAAGAATTTAATGCAGGGAGTCGATATGCAAAAATTGTCAATGCAAGCAATGTAATTGATCCTGAAAAACCCAGAAGATAAAGCCCTCTTTCAGGATCATTAGCAAATGAATGGACGCTATCAATAATGCCAGATCTTACAATAAATGCTCCAAAGAGGCTTAATGCAAAAATTAAGATGCCCAAAAACATGGTCCATGTTTTTAGAACATTTGATTTTGAAGATGCGAATAGTGAATGCATAAATGCTGTTGCAGCAAGCCATGGCATCAAAGCAACATTTTCTACAGGATCCCAAAACCAATAACCGCCCCAGCCCAATTCATAATAAGCCCACCAACTTCCTAGAGCAATGCCGATGGTAAGGAAAATCCAAGCAACGAAAGACCAACTTTTTATATCTTGCTCCCATTGCAATTCAAAATTACCATTCAGCAAATATGCTGTAATAAAGCTAAACGAAATTACAAACCCCACATATCCCAAATAGAGCATGGGAGGATGAATCGCCAAAGCGGGATCTTGTAAAACTGGATTGATATCTGCTCCCTCAAGGACTCCAAATGGCAAAATTCTTTCAAAAGGATTGGAGGTTAAAAGCAAAAATAGTAAGAAACCTAAAATAATTAGGCTTAACATCAACATTGTTAATTTTTTTAAAGGATGATTTTTATCAAGCGAATTTATAAATAGAATGCTCCAAGCTGTTAAAAATACTATCCACAGAAACATGGAGCCTTCGTGCGCACTCCATATTGAAGTTACCTTATAAAAAATAGGCAATTGAGAGTTAGAATGACTAGCTATGTATGCTATTGAAAAATCATCACTTATAGCGAGATAGACATACATACCAAACGAAAGAAAGACCAACCAACAGGATTGATTAAATAGTCTCATTGAGAGAGTTAATTGATTTGGATGAATTTTATTAAAAAAGAAAAAAAGATTAAAAATTAATACAAGGCTTAACAATAAAACAGCTGCAAGGGAAAAAAAATGTGCAATCTCACCAATCATACTTTGGCTTTGTCTATGGCTAGTTCCGGAGGCATATAATTCTCATCATGTTTAGCAAAAATTTCTTCTGCTTCAAACATACCATTTAAAAAATACCCAAGGATAACGACCCCACTATCTTCTTTAAATAAATCAGGCGGAACTCCCTCAAAGGTTACTGGAACCTCTTTTATAAAATCAGTCACCAGGAATCTAATAATTGTTCCATCTCTTTTAATTGAACCATTCTTTACCATTCCGCCCAACTTAATTCTGTATTCAGATTTAATATCTGCCTGCAACATTTCAGATGGAGTATAAAAGAGATCTAGTTTCGAGTTTAACGAAAAAAGAATTAATGAGATTCCTCCTGCTGACAAAAAAAGAATGATAATTAATTTCCAGAGACGATTTTTTCTAGCTTGAAGCATTTTTAAATTTAATTTTTTTTTGCACTTTTTTAATCCTCTGCTTGGCGACTAAAAAGCTAGTAACAATAATTGCAATGCCTACCAAATAAACCGACCAAACATAGATCCCATGACCTCCCATTTCTAAAATTTCATTAAGATTTTTAAAAGCTAGATTAAACATTTTCTAAAGCCCATTTTTTATTTTTCTCTCTGGTTAATATATAAGAACGACTGCTTAAAATACCAAGAGCAATTAGTGTAAAACCAAGACCAATTACTGAAATAAATAATGGGTACAACATAGAGGGATCAATTGAAGTATTGCCAGAGACTGAGATTGATGCTGGTTGGTGCAGTGTTGACCACCAATCGACAGACTTCTTGATAATAGGAATGTTTACAACGCCGATGACCACGAGTATAGACATAAGCCGATCAGCCTTTTCTAAATTAGAAAAAGATCCATGAAGAGTTAAAATTCCCATATACATAATAAATAATATCAATGTTGATGTAATTCTTGCATCCCACTGCCACCAAGTCCCCCAGGTAGGAATGCCCCAAATTGATCCTGAAAATAAACCTACAAATGTAATCATTGCGCCTATTGGTGCTGCAGATTTTATTAAATATGCTGCCAGCTTTACACGCCATACTAAGTGCATTAAAGCGCAAACAGCCATAAAGAAATAAATTAACTCAGCAAAAATTACAGATGGAACATGCAGGAATATGATGCGATAGGAATTGCCTTGAACTGCATCTTGAGGGGCAAATAATAAACCCCATGTCCATCCTAGCATCAACATAGAAATGCCAATCATTATAAAAAATGGATAAAGTTTATTCGTAAGATTTACAAAACTTTTTGGAGACGAGAACTTATGAATGAATGGTGTGATCACAACCAGTATTATAAACCTAAGTTGGCTAATCTATATGTGTTTTTAAAGCTGCCGAAATAATTAATGGCATGATGGCTGACATGATCAATCCTATGCCTACCATCAACGTAATAATTGTAAAAAAGCCATCGTCATATTGAATGCTTCTTATAGCGCGCCCGAGCAAAATAATCACAGGCAATGCAAGTGGCAAAGAGGAGAGAACTCCCAACATAGCACCCTTATTAATTGATAATGCGTTACCGAAAGCAAACAGATTAAATAGCAAAAGATTTGAAAGGCTAAGCAATAAAAATACCTTGGCAAAACTACCAATGGAGACTCCATTAGCAAAGGAAAACAATGCACCAATGAATGCGATGGGGATACCAATCAAACAGACATATACAAATATTTTAGAGAGAACTAGTTTATAAAAATCTTTTTCAATAAGAAATTCTTGTTCAAGAGATCCATCCTCAAAATCTTCCTCGAACATACCTTCTGTTGCGACAAAAGAAGTCATTAGCAAAGAGACCACAATAATAGAGAAATAAAATTTATCTAAATCGTACTGAGAAATATCTATGCTTAGGGGAAATGCTATGAGAACGAGGACCATAATTAATAAAGGTCCCAACCAGGATTTTAATTTTTTTGATAGCTTGAAGGATTCTGCTTTGATTAATCTAAGCATTCTCTGCCTCCAAATCTAAAACTTTACAATCAATCATTGGGTTAATATGAGAGGTCAAGATCAGGCTGACTCCCTCAGATAATTTTGTATTAAGGAAATGGCTCAGCTGATCAGCTGTTGCTTGATCTAAGCCAACAAAAGGCTCATCAAGAACTATCAATTCTGAAGATTTTGCTAAAACCCTTATTAGAGCTAACTTTTTTTGTTGCCCAAAGGATAGACTGGCCGCAAGCTCATCCTGAACATGAAATAAACCAAACTTGTGAAGCCATTCGTAGGCAACTTTGAGCTCTGCATCATTGAAGAGCAACTCTAAGTTCTCAATTGGCGTAAGATAATTTTTAATGGCGTTCTTATGCCCAAGGTATGAAGTGTTCAGGTCTGGATTGAGCCTCTCAATCAGGCCTTTGGACGGTGAAGTGATGCCTAAAATAATTCTTAGTAATGTGCTTTTTCCAGAGCCATTCCCACCTTTAATATGCAATCCTTCTCCAGAATTTATCTGCAAAAGACAGGTTGTGAAATAGCTTATTTTCATTTATGGAATATGTAATATTTTGAGCTGAGACAAGCTTCATGCAATTCTAATTTAAAAGTGATTTTGCCCTTATTGTAAGGGAAGGAAGTGGATTTTGCGGATCTAATCGTAGATAAAACCTTTTAGCTAATTCAGCAAATGGATTAACGCCACTATCCCCAAGACCTCCTACTGAAAAATATAATGATTTTGAAAAAAATATCCCTTGCTCTAATTGAGGTACTTTATTCAGTAAGGTATTAAGTTTGCCAATGCTTTGAGCTGCTCCCTTAAATTTATTACCAAAATGATACCAGCCCCAAAACTGATACTCGCTTCTAGAAAAATGAAAAAGTTGAGCTCGAGCATCTTTTTTAGGAAAGGCTCCTGCAGGGATTATAGAAATAGCTGATGAATTTAACTCAGCAATAATTGAATCCAACAATGTTGGCAAATCTTCTATTGACTGAAAGGGGCAAAGTAGACACTCTACCCCTTCCTCTATTTGATAAGATTTAACTCTTGACAGTCTTTCCTTGGAACCAATAATTACATAGCTAACATTAGGAAAAACCTCTGACACACCAAATTATTCAGCTTTTGCCAAAGCTTGATCAATGTCAGCGAGAATATCATCGATATGCTCAAGTCCAATTGATAACCTAATATAGCCAGAGCTTATTCCGCCTGAGGCTAACTCTTCTTCATTTAGTTGAGAATGAGTTGTACTCGCTGGATGAATGGCGAGACTCCTTGAGTCACCAATGTTCGCTACGTGATAAAGCATCTCTAGTGAATTAATAAACTTCTTACCTGCTTCATGGCCACCTTTAATCTCAAAGCCTAAAAGCCCACCACAACCGTTGGATAAATATTTATCTGCTCTTTCTTTTGGCAAACCTGAAGATGTTCCAGGATAAGCAACCCTTTCAACCATAGGATGATTGCTAAGGTGTTCCGCAACCTTTTGTCCATTCGCTGAATGTTCTCTCATTCTTAAGTTCAATGTTTCTAGACCTTGAATGAACATAAAGGCATTAAAAGGACTCATTGCAGCCCCCATATCCCTCAACAATGTAGTTCTTGCTTTTAAAATATAAGCTATTGGCCCCAATGCTTTCACAGCTTCAGTCCAAATAACTCCGTTGTAATTTGGATCAGGCTGATTAAGCTTCGGCTGTCTATCGGGATGCGCTTCCCAATCAAAGTTACCGCCATCAACTATAACTCCACCAATAGAAGTTCCATGACCGCCAATGTATTTTGTTGCTGAATGAATAATGATTGCTGCCCCCTCGTCAAATGGACGACAGATCAAAGGTGCTGCAGTATTGTCCACAATCAGGGGAATGCCCAGTGGTCTTCCAAGATCTGCAACCTCTTGTAATGGAAAAACTTGAAAACTTGGATTAGGAAGAACTTCACCATAATAAGCTCTTGTCTTATCATCCGTGGCATCAATAAAGTTTTGTGGGTCGGTTGGGTCAACAAATCTAACCTCTATTCCCATATCAGAGAATGGATTTTTAAACTGATTATAGGTACCGCCATAAAGATGTGATGAAGCAACAAAATTATCGCCGTGTGTACAAAGATTTTGAATTGCATAAGCTGATGCTGCTTGCCCTGAAGCAAGCCCCAATGCAGCAACTCCTCCTTCTAATTCAGCAATTCTTTCTTCAAATACTGCATTTGTTGGATTCATAATCCTTGAGTAGATATTTCCTAACTCACTTAAGGCAAATAAATTTGCTGCATGATCTGTGCTATCAAATTGATAGCTAGATGTCATGTGTATGGGAACAGTTACTGAATTAGTTGTTTCATCTTTTCTCCAGCCTGCATGAAGTGCAATTGTTGCCGGGTTTGTATATTTTTTGTCAGTCATTCTTTTCTCCAGTAATTTTCTATTAAATTCAGGCTAAGCTCAAAAATTCTATTAATTGGAATCTTGTTTAGCAACATTTATAAAGCGCGTGCAAGCCAGTCAAAAATGCGCTTTTTAATTATATACATTTTTATCAATTTATCCTTAAAATATTAATTCAGTAACAAAACTACAAAAAAAAATAGCAATTTGTAGCTTTAGATAAAGGGCTTGCAAATTTTATTGACAATTTTGATGATAATATTTTTCAATTCACTACATAAATTATTTTTGGATATAACAATGGCTAAAAAATACGTAAACTTCAGGGTTGGTGGTTCTCCATACAAAGTCACTGACGACTACTCAGTTTGGACCAATGATTTGTTAGGCAAAGTTATAGCTAGTAAAACAGTTATCCAGCCTGGTAAATCAACTATTGGTCATAGGTTGAGTGATTCAGATGTCGTTTACATGATAGTAAATGGAAGAGGAATGATGGAAGTCATAGAATATATGAACTCAATGGAAGGCCATGGAAAAGATCCTAGCCAAGGCATTGAACATCAAGATTCTTTTGCCCTGACTGCTGGCGACGTCATTCTAGTCCAATCTGGAGATTTCGTGAAAGTAATAAATGAATCAGAGCATGATCAACTGGCCTACCTAAGAGTGTTTGACCGAGAGGGCTGGAGAATTTAGTTCAATTTGGAGGACTAGAATCTTTTTCTAGCAACTCGATGGCTTCCTCGATGGTATAGGTATTAGTTTCATTTTCTCTTAAATTTCTTATAGATACTGTTCCAGCCAACATCTCATCTTTCCCAATAACTGCCATCAATGGTACCTTCGCATTGCTGTGCTCTCTTATTTTATACCCAATCTTTTCATTCCTATCATCAAGCTCAACACGTAAATTGATTGCATTAAATTTTTCTTTTAAACTCATTGCAAACTCATTAACTTCATCAGTAACTGTTAGGATTGATAATTGAGTTGGCGCTAACCACAAAGGTAATTTACCGGAATAATTTTCAATTAAAATGCCAATAAATCTCTCAAAAGAACCGAGAATTGCTCGGTGCATCATGACAGGTTGGTGTTTTGAACCATCTTCACCTATGTATTCAGCCTCCAGTCTATCCGGCAGATTAAAGTCCGCTTGAAAAGTCCCACATTGCCACTCACGCCCAATTGCATCAGTTAAGACAAAATCCAACTTTGGACCATAAAAAGCTCCTTCTCCTGCTTCAAGGGTATAAGGAATATCAAGTTTTTTAATAGCAGATTCTAACGCTGCCTCTGCTTTGTCCCAAACTTCGTCTGATCCAACTCTTGTTTCGGGTCTGGTAGACAGCTTGATATCAAAAGATTCAAACCCAAGCTGAGTATAAATTTCTGATAACAAAGATATGAAATCGGCTGTTTCGCTCTCTATTTGATCTTCTGTACAAAAAATATGGCCATCATCTTGGGTGAAACCTCGCACTCTCATAAGGCCATGCATGGTGCCTGAAGCTTCGTATCTGTGGCATGATCCGAACTCTGCAAGTCTTACAGGAAGGTCTCTGTAAGATTTAAGGCCTTGATTGTAAACCTGAACATGACAGGGGCAGTTCATAGGCTTCAAAGCATTTACCCTCTTCTCATTCGCATGCTCTTCATCAATTTCTGTAATGAACATGTTTTCACGATATTTATCCCAATGACCTGAGGCCTCCCAAAGCTTTCGATCCACCACGAGTGGGGTATTGATTTCTTCATAACCATTAGCGATCTGTTTACTTCTTATATAGTTTTGCAAAGCTACATATATAGACCAGCCTTTTGCATGCCAAAAAACCATTCCAGGAGCTTCCTCTTGCAAATGAAATAAATCCATTTCTTTGGCAAGCTTTCGATGGTCTCTTTTTTCAGCCTCCTCTATAAGAGTTAAATATTTTTTGAGATCTTTTTCATTTTTCCATGCTGTGCCATAGATACGTGAAAGCATTTCATTTTTTGAATCCCCCTTCCAATAGGCACCTGCAATCTTTGTGAGTTTAAAAGCTCCAACTTTATCAAGGCTTGGCAAGTGAGGGCCGCGACATAAATCTACAAAGCCTGAGTCGCCTTGATTGTAGACTTGAAAATGGTCTTCCTGTTCTGAGTCCTCAATAATCTTAACCTTATAATCTTCTTGGATATCGGCAAAACTTTTGATTGCTTCTTTCTTTGAAAGAATAGCTTTAGTGATGGCAGATTTTTCTGCAACAATCTTTTCCATTTCCTTCTCTATTTTCGGTAAATCATCAACAGAAACTCTTTTATCAGATAAAAAATCATAATAAAAACCATTTTCAATAGTTGGTCCAATTGCTAATTTTGCTTTTGGATACAGATTTTTGATCGCGCGAGCTAACACCTGAGCAGCAACTGTATGACGCATGATTTCTAAACCTTCATCTGAATCAATAGTATAAATAGAAATATCAGAATCTTTAATTACTTCATCGCTCAAATCTCTTTGTTCACCATTAACGCTAAATGCAATAGCAGCTTTAGCAAGTCCAGTGCCGATCATGTTTGCAATTTCGAGACCGCTTACGCCAACAGGAGCTTGCTTCTGAGATCCGTCAGGAAGTGTAATGGTGATTTCTTTGCTCATGATAATAGTCCTTGCGCCCTATTCTAATATTTTTATCTCGAAAGGTATATTTTAGGTAAAACTTTTCATTAACTCTCCTTTAATTTAACATGAGCAACATTTGATATAACAAACTCTTAGCAAAAGCCTTCTTAGTTAAACGGATATAACAACTCCCTCCTAAGGAGTAGTTCTAGGTTCGATTCCTGGAGAGGGCACCAAAATTTATCACAAATAATATGAAAAATTCATTGCCAAAAAGGCGACTGCAGCGTCCAGCCACAGATCTAGACTTCTTTATCAATACATTTTATCAAGTTTTAACTCGACATTTTTTAACTATGTCACTTATTGCGGGAACCTGTATTTTTTTATCGATTGATTCATTTAAAAATTCTATTTATCTAGATCCCATCATTTCTTATCCAATTTTCTATTTTTTTGTTCTGTTTGCTATGTTTTTGTTTTTTATTGCATTCTATTTAAACAGAAGGCACAAAATTGAGCAGATTCATTTGGCTTGGTTAACTTACTTATTTTTTATTTCTATAGTTGAGGAATTAGCTTTTAGGATGATATTACCCATTTTATTAAGCGGAACATTCGGCATGTTATCTGCGATTTTATTAAGTAACTTTATATTTGCATACATTCATTATGTAACGCTTCGATGGAAGTTTATAAATTGTATCGTTGCATTTATCGGAGGCCTTGGACTAAGTAGGCTTTTAGTAAGCACTGAAGATATAGCGATTCTTATTTTGGTCCATTACTTTTTCACTTTTCTTAATACCCCTCTTCCACCAGAGCGGAGATAATCTGAAAAGGGTAATTGCTAAGGGTTTGTTAGATTTGTAACTATTCCCACTCAATAGCTGCTAATGGTTTACTGGAAGTGTCATATGTCATACAAAAAATTTCACTCACTCTGAGTAAAGATTTTTAATAGGTTGACCATTTTGAATATTCTTAATATTTTGAAAAAATAATTCAAATGCTCTGATTAGAGATTTTAGTGAGTGAGCTGAATCATGAGCTGAAATAAAGCAATTCTTAGCCGTCCAAAGCAAAGAGGAATTCTCAAGAGGCTCATTCTTTGTTGTATCCAATGCAGCCACAGAAATTTCTTCACTATTCAGCGCTTTGGCGAGATCTTGTTCGATAATTGCGCTGCCACGACCTACATTGATTAACATTGCTGAGTTATTAAGTTTTTTTAGAAAGTCTGCATTGACAATGTCTCTAGTTTCACTGCTATCAGGTAAAGCAAGCACCAAGTAATCAGTTAAAGGAAGCAATGCCTCAAGCTGATCTAGTTCCAAGACCTCATCAGCATACTCATCATCTGCTGGATTACGTTTGATCCCAGTAACCCTCATGCCAAAAGCTTTGCCTAACTTAGCTACTTGTTTGCCAATACCTCCATAGCCCAGGATTACTAAAGTTTTATCTGTAAGCTCGCCATCTCCAGCTATTGGAGCCCAGTGCTTAGATTGTTGAAACTCAATGTGTTGATCTATTCTCTTATTCCACCTTAAAATTTGTGAAAAAACATAATGGGCAATAGGAATTGCATAAACACTGCTTGCATTGGCAATTTGAATATTTTCTATTTTTAAAACATCTTGAAGTATTGGTGCATCCATTCCAGCAAATCCACTTTGAATAAACTTCATTCGCTTAGATAAACTCAATAAAGAACTATGAATATTTGGATTATCTCTTGCTGCAAATAAAAATTGATAGCACATAAATAATGCATCTGATTCAGGAATAGTTTCCCAATCTGGGCTTGATGAGTCTAACGGATTCAAAGCTATAATTTCCATTGATGCATCCAATGCAAGCAGCTTAGACCGGTACAAACTATTATTATCTTCAGATATAACTATTCTCATGAATCATCCTTTAGAAGGTACTTCATCACTTTGCCAGCAGCATTGGTGGGAAGTTCATTAACAAACTCTATCTCTCTAGGAACCTTATAATTTGCCATATTGTCTTTGGACCATTTTAGCAAAGAGTCTTTTTCTAATTTGTGATTTGGCTTTAACACAATAAAAGCTTTAGCAACCTCTCCCATTCTCTTGTCTGCAATGCCGATCACTGCAACCTGAGAGATTGCTGAATGATCGCACAGTATATTTTCTATTTCAGCTGGATAAGCATTAAACCCACCAACGATAAACATATCTTTGCTTCTGTCAGTAATTTTAATATAGCCATTTTGATCAAGGATTCCAATATCTCCAGTGTGCAACCAACCATCGCTATCAATTGCCTCTTGAGTTGCCTCGGGATTATTAAAATAACCCTGAGTAATGTTGTAACCTTTGACTAGTATCTCGCCAGGCTCACCTGCTGTAACTTTTTGACCTTCATGATCAACGCATTTAACTTGCACATCTGCTATTGCACATCCTGACGTTGTCGCAATAGTTTCATAGTCATCATCTGGGGTGCACATGGTCACAACTCCAGTGCTTTCTGTTAAACCGTAGGCAGTTATAACAGTTTCAAAGCCAAGACGTTCTTTCATATCCTTAATAAGCTGAACAGGTATTGATGCAGCGCCAGTGACACCCAATCTTAATGAAGAAATATCTAATGTATGTATCAAGTCACTAGTAAGAATTGATTGATAAAGAGTTGGAGGGCCAGGAAGCATGGAAATTTTATGCTCATTTATTGTTTGTATAATCTTATCAGCATCAAAGATTGGACATGGATATGCCGTTGCACCTCTCATTAGAGAAGCTAGCCATCCAGCCTTATAGCCAAATGTATGGAAAAAAGGATTAACTATAAGATAGCGATCATTTCCATTTAAGCCTATGTATTTTGACCAGTAGTCAAAAACTTTAATATTCTGCAAGTGAGAAGATATCACTCCCTTTGGCTTGCCGGTGGTGCCTGATGTAAAGATAATATCTGCCATGTCATTTCCATTAATGTCTGGTAGCTCAGTATCAAGAGGATTAATTTTTAGTTTTGAAAAAATTAAATCTCCTGAAGATGTAGCCTCAGAATCAAGCGAAACTTGCATCTTAAGATACGGCAAGTCCTCATCTTTAAGCAATTCAAAAAAATCAATGCCCAAAAATTTTTTTACACTAAATAGGATTTTTGCTTCTGAATTGTTGAGAATATAGGCTGCCTCCTTACCTTTCATTCTTGTGTTAATTGGAACAACTACGCCTCCTGCTTTATGAATCGCAATTGCGGCAAGGACCCATTCATTCATATTAGGCGCCCAAATAGCCGCCCTGTCTCCGGGCAATATCCCATGCTCAATTAAATGGCTTGCGATATTTGTTGAGAAAATATCAAGGTCTCCAAAAGATATTGTTTCTGACTCTGAGATGAGCGCTGATTTTGAAGTTAGTTTCTCTGCCTGCGTCTTCACCAGCTGTGGAATGGTTAGTTTTTCTAAATCATTCAATCTAAAATCCTCGCCCACCGATAATCGTATTTATGATATTTTAAACCAATGGAAGATTCTGAAAACCTGACCCCTGGCAATGAGGATATCTCTTCGTAAAGCACTTTTGAGAGTTTGGTTACATCTTCAGCAAGAATGAAGACCATCAAATCATGCCGCCCCATTAATGTTGAAACAAATCTTACTTCTTTCATTTTTGAGAGCGCTTTGGCTACTGAGTCTTTGGCTCGTGTTTCAACATCTAATCCTACAAATGCCAAGGAGGGATTTTCCATTCGGTTAATATTATTGATAACTGAGATCTTAATAACTTTATTTTTAATAAGTTTTTGAATCCTATTGCGAACAGTACCCTCCGTAACACCTATGACCTTAGCCATTTGATTGTTCGACATTCTGGCATCAGCACCCAATAGTTGAATAATTTTCTTATCGGTTTGATCAAGCTTCATTTGCAAACGGAGTCCAGTCAGTTTCAAATTTATATACATTCGATGCAATCGCTGGAGCAATGCTTTTAATACCTACAATTGAGGGCAGTGTTTCATCTAGAAAAATTTTTGTTTCATGTAGACTTTTAGTCGCGCAAAGAATTTCAATGTCTTGGATGCCGCTAACAACATTCACACTAAAGACTTCTTTTTGCTGAGAGAGAATCTCTGCGACCTCCTCTAGTTTATCGCCCTGAGCCCTAATTCCAATTGGAAGCAAGTAGTCATAGCCGCATTTCTCAAAATCAGCTATTGCAATGATTTTGCAAAAACCACCATCAATGATTTTGGTCAGCCTCTTACTGACAGTGACTTCATTAACAGAAAGCTTTTCAGCTATGGATTTTGCTGGTGCGCGACCATCCTCTTCCAATATTCCAAGAATCCTATGATCAAGATCATCTAAGGAGGCTTTCAATTTTAATATAACTTATATGAGAGTTAAAATTCTCTTTTTTCTAGATCCAAGCCAGCGGGTACATCGGCTCTGTCTACTAAAAATTGTCCATACCATTTTCTGAGCTTATGCAAAGGGCCATCACCATCGCAAACAACTGGATCAGATACATAAATTTTATTTTCCCAAATCGCTACATCTTGTCCAAAAGCAAAGTTATTGGCATCTACGTAACCCTGAATAAATGCTGCTTCATCTTCAGCTGACATGCCAGGAACTTTTTTAACCATAACTCCAAAATTTATTATGAAAGAAGTAATTGTTAAAGGGATGTGACTTACCAAAAGCCTGCTTTCAACTTTTGCTCCATCATGAACTGCACTCATATAAGTAGTCATATATGCTGGACCTTCATATCTTGCTTGGGAAAATAGGTCTCTTCCAAGGATAGGGCTATCTGCTGTCATCTCCTGGGTATAGGTATGATCTTTTGCTTCATTCCAAAACCCTTCAAATGGAGCTTGATGCACTGGACCAAAGTGACCTTTGTCAGCCATATTATCAATGAGTTCTCTGCAGTTATTTTTTACAACAAAACTTGCCATGCCATAGTCAGACCATTCATCTGAATAGCACTCCTCAATCCTATTTGGAGTAAAGTCTGGTTCTTGTTTTTCTTGATCATGCCAAATCATAAGCATTTGATTTTGTTCAAGAGTTGGCCATGATTTATCACCACCTACATCAACAGAGACTGAGTTGCTTTCATCTCTTGTCACATTGATTTTGCTATCAAAACCGTAAATTGTTTTTGTTTCTCCTGCTGGAAAATCTCGCTCATGGCCAAGAACAAACCAACCTCGAGGGAACCTATCTGGTAAATCACTCATTCATCTCTCCTAATATTAACTAAACTTTTGTCCTGCTGGATCTGCAGGCTTTTTATCCTTATCAAACCATACATATACTGAACCATTATCCTCAATAACCTCCCAAGCACTTGTGACTGCTTTAGTAGGTATTTTTTTTGCATAAGGAATTTGATCACATTCCCCTTCACCTGCCCAGCGCCATCCATGAAAGGGGCAACGAATACTATTTTCATCAACTTCACCACAGGCAAGGGAAGATCCCATGTGTTTACAATACAAATCAAGGCCTCTTAATTTTAGATCTTCACCGCGCCAAACAACTATTTGCGTTGCAAAATCATCCACTTGAATAGCCTGCTTTACTGCAACTTCCTCACTCAGGGCAACCTTATGCCATCCAGACGACAAATCACTTACGTTTGGATCACGTTGTTCTGGTAACTGTGGTGCTACTAACTCTTGATCAGTCAAAGTATTCTCCATCTGATTTTAATAAATTATCATTTAATATTATATACATAGCTCAATTAATCAACGAATAACAAGTTGATTTAATTTTTCAATTTTTTACAAATTTCTTTTTTTTATGAAAAAGTAGAAACGATTTCTTCGGCTTTGTATAACTGATCTATATCTTTTGATGTAGGCACCAAAAGTACATCCGTTGCGCCTGCTTCTTTTATTTGAGTCAATAAATCTTTCAAGCTTCTTTCATTTCCAGCCAATCCAGCTGTCTTTGAAAGATCAGTTGCAAGATCTTGACCCATCCAACTCAAATATCTCTCAAGATGAGTTTGAATGTCTTGACGAGCTGTATCACCTAACCCAAACCAAAAACTTGTCACAAGTCTTGGAGTCTTATCTTTTTTTGAAAATGCTGCGGTTACCCTTGAAAATGAATCAATGATTTCTTGAATATCTGCATTGAATGAAAAGCCAGCCAAACCACTAGAAAAATCTGCTGACATTTCCATGGCCTTGGGGCCAACTGCACCAGCTAAAATTTCAGGGCCACCTTTAGAAAAAAGATCAGGGCCCATTTGAGCATCATGGTTCTTCAACCATATGTCTTGCATAATTTTAACATTTTTTGATAATTGGCCCCAACGCCTTTTAGACCAGTCAGCTCCAATTGAGTTGTAATCCTCCTCTCTGCCACCCACACCAACACCTAAAGTAAATCTTCCCTCTGCAAGCATATCAATGGTAGCAAATTGCTTCGCGCTAAGCACAGGGTTGTGCATAGTTAAAATAGATATTGTTGCAATAATTTCAACACGGTTGGTCCATGCAGCTACTGCGCTTAGTGTCGAAATAAATTCAGGATTTGGAAAAAGAATTCTTTCACCCAAAGCAATATGAGACCATGGACCTTCATCAATGCGCTTGGTCCAAGCTTCTAAATCTTGCCTAGTTAGTTCAGGCTCCATGACCGGAAGAGTCATGCCAATTTTCATGATTCAGATTTTTTTTTCAGCAAATCTAAAGCAACATCGACAATCATATCTTCCTGGCCACCAACCATTTTTCTTTTTCCTAGCTCAACTAAAATTTCTCTGGTATCAAGATTATAGGTTTCAGCAGCTGATTCAGCATGTCTTAAAAATGAAGAATAAACTCCCGCATAACCCAATGTTAATGTTTCTCTATCTACTCTTACTGGTCTGTCCTGCAAAGGGCGAACAAGCTCTTCAGCAGCATCCATTAATTTGAATAAATCTGTACCATGAGTCCAACCCAACCTATCAATTGCAGCAATGAAAACTTCAAGAGGCGCATTTCCTGCCCCAGCCCCCATTCCTGCAAGACTAGCATCAACTCGATTTGCCCCATTTTCAACAGCAACAATAGAGTTAGCAACTGCCAAGGATAAATTATGATGAGCATGCATACCTGTTTGAGTCTGGGAATCTAAAGTATCTTTAAAAGCTTTGAATCTATCTGCAACATCCTCCATGCTTAGTGCACCACCAGAATCAACTACATATACACATTCAGCTCCATAGGACTCCATTAGCTTAGCTTGCTCTGCTAGGTTCGATGGTGAGGTCATGTGTGACATCATCAAAAACCCAATGGTATCCATTCCTAATTCTCTTGCAAACTCTATGTGCTGCTTTGATACATCTGCCTCAGTGCAATGAGTTGCAACTCGAACAGATCTAACTCCAAGATCCCATGCCCATTTAAGATCTTCTTTTATGGCAATTCCGGGCAAAATAAGAGTTGTAAGTTTTGCATGATTCAATTTCTCTGCAACTGCTCCAATCCATTCTTGGTCTGTATGTGCTCCAAAGCCATAATTAAAAGAAGATCCGGATAGGCCATCTCCATGAGCGACCTCAATCGCATCAACTTTTGCTTCATCTAATGCCTTCGCAATCTCAATTACATGATCTAAACCATACTGATGCCGGATAGCATGCATTCCATCCCTAAGTGTGACATCTTGTATATATAGCTTATTCATGAATTAAGTTTAATTAATTCTTGCGCTGTTCCCATGGCAGCAGAAGTCATAATATCTAAATTTCCAGCATAGGTTGGTAAATAATGTCCAGCACCCTCAACCTCAATAAAAATTGATGCCTTTAGACCTTCAAACTCACCATAGCCGGGAATTGAGCATGGATTATTAGACCCAAATCTTTCAAATTGCACTTCTTGCTTTAGACGATAGCCCGGTACATAAGATCGAACACGCTCTACCATTGCTTCAACACTCTCTTTAACCAACTGCTGATCAACCGGATCACACAAAGCAAAAACAGTATTTCGCATTAACAAAGGAGGCTCGGCAGGATTAAGTACTATAATTGCCTTAGCTCTGTCTGCCCCTCCGACTTTTTCAAGGCCCAACTTAGTTGTTTGAGTGAATTCATCAATGTTAGCTCTTGTTCCTGGCCCAGCAGACTTTGAAGACACAGATGCAACTATCTCAGCATACCTAACACTAGAAACTTGGTTAACTGCTGCCACCATAGGAATGGTTGCCTGACCACCGCAAGTAACCATATTTACATTTTTTTCTTTTAAATGTTCAGTTAGGTTAACAACTGGAACACAATAAGGACCTATTGCTGCTGGAGTAAGGTCTATCATCTGTTTTCCATCATTGATAATTAAATCATGATGATTCTTGTGAGCACCAGCAGATGTTGCATCAAAAAATATTTCAGTATCTTGATACTCATCCATTTCTATAAAGCCCTGTAAGCCAGATGATGAAATTGCAATATTCTCAGATTTTGCCATTGCAAGGCCTTCAGACTCAGGGTCTATTCCAATTACTCCATTCAAAGATAAAGATTGAGAGGTATTAATAATTTTTAACATTAGATCTGTTCCGATATTCCCAGATCCAATAATTGCACATTTGACTTTACTCATAATTAGATAAAATTAATTTCGCAGGTTCCGACACCCTTAAGCTCTAATGAAAAACTATCACCAGCTATTGCGGGCTCAAGAGGAACTAGCGATCCAGATAGAATAAACTCACCCTTAAGTAATGGAATATCATATTCACCCAAGGTGTTAGCTAACCATGCAACCGCTTCTGCTGGATGACCTTGAACAGCAGAACCAAAGCCTGATGACAAAAATTCTCCATTTTTATGAACAACTACCTCCAACTCATCCATTGAAAACTTTTCAGGAGAAGAGGAACCCTCTCCTAAAACAAAAATTCCACAAGATGCGTTGTCAGCAATGGTGTCTTGAATTTTAATTTTCCAATCATCTATCCTTGAGTCAACAATTTCAAAACATGGAACAATTTTTTCAGTTGCTAAAATGACATCTTCCTTAGTAATTCCAGGTCCTTGAATATCTTCTTTTAAAATAAAAGCAATTTCAGCCTCTGCCCTAGGTTGAATCAAGGAATCTTCTATTGAAAAATCACATTTATTTTTAACATGCATATAATCTGTTAAAAAACCAAAATCTGGCTGGTTCACTCCTAGCATCTCTTGAACAACTGTACTTGTAACACCAATTTTTTTTCCGATAACCTTTTCACCATGATCTTCTCTCATAGAAAGAAATTTACGCGAAATTTGATAGGCATCATTTATGTCGATTTCTTCATATTTATCAGAAAGCGGCGAAATTGTTTCTTGATTTTTTAAAGCCAAGAAAAGTTCAGACGCTATCTCATTAATAGTATTTAAATTCATAATTTAGACTGATAAAAAATTAATGCAGGCCTCATTGAAGATTTGTTCTTTCTCAATCATAACCCAATGCCCGCATTGACTAAAAAGCATAATCTGAGCGTTTGGACAGTTTTCTCCAATCTTCATTGAACCTGAGACAGGAATAAATTGATCATTAACTCCCCAAAAAGCGAGAATGGGATGTTTGATTTTGGAGAGATCTTTCTCCATATTTGGAATTGCCATCGAAGCTAAAACTTGAGAATTCATTAAGGGAAGAATTTCCATTCTGTCTGCTACCATTTCTTCTGTGATAATTGAGGGGTCATAAGGAAAAAGAGACAGCAAGCCCTCTATTTTCTCTTGACTCATTTCGCCTCCTAAAAAATCTGAAAGAAGCTTTTGTATGCCTGGCATTTTGTTATAAGTTTCTTGATCTTCAACTCCACCAGGAGCCATCAAAATTAATTTTTTCACCCTTTCGGGATCACTAAGAGCGAGACCCAAGGCCAATGCCCCACCAAGACTATTGCCAATCAAAGAAAAGGACTGAATATTCAATGCATCAAGGAGTTGAAGGATTTTAGTATTAAAATAATCTAACGAATAAATTTCATCCTCTGGTTTGCTTGAAAAGCCATATCCAGGAAGATCAGGCAAAATTACCCTAAATCCAGCTTCCTTTAACGCAAAAAAATTATTTTTAAAGTTAGTATGTCCTGAAGCACCTGTTCCGCTTCCATGCAACAAAACCACTACATCTCCATCTCCCTCATCATAATAATGAAACTTAAAGCAATCCTCGACATCAATATAGGAGCCTTGGGGTATCATTAAATTAAATTCTGGTTAATGTAATTGGCAGACCATCAATTGGCCTTGGTAAATGCACATGCATAAATTTCGGATTGTAGTTATCCCTAAGGGTGACCTTGTAATTTTTTAACAATCTAAATAAATATAACTTTGCATTCATCATCGCAAAATGCATTCCAATGCACTTATGGGCTCCTCCGCCAAAGGGTATATAGCTGAAGCCATGTTTTTTATGCTCAGCTCTTTCTGGAGAAAATCTCATAGGGTCAAATTCATGAGGGTTGGACCACCACTCTTCCATTCTGTGCGTAAAAGGAGGACTCAGCATTATGACGGTATTTGCTGGGATATCATATCCAGCAACAGTCACATCTCTGGTGGTTCTTCTATTCAGGATCATTACAGAAGGATAAAATCTCAAGGTTTCTTGGAACACATATTCGGTTAACGTCATTTCAGCCATATCATCAAACGTTGGCATCTCATTTTTAACTTCAAATAATTCATTTCTAACTTTTTCTTGCCAGCCAGGATTTTTTCCTAAGTAATAAAGAATATTAGTTAGAGCACTGGTCGTGGTATCAAATGCAGCAAATAACAAGAATGCAATGTGCCCATCAATATCGACATCTTCTAGATATTCACCATCCTCATCTTGAGCATTGCAATACCTTGAAAACATATCTTTCCTATCAGTACCTCTTCTTAAGGGAATGTTTGAAGTTAGAAAGTTTCTTAACTCTTGCCTAGCAGCCAATGATTTTCTAAAAGGTGAAAAAGGAAGATCATAAGGAAAAGGTGTAATTAAACCTTTGTTGATTCTTTCAAAGGTATCATTGAGTTTTTGTGCTTCAGGGCTACGTTCATCTAGACCTAGAAAAACTTTGGCCGCTACATCCATTAATGTTTTCTGAATATTATCATAAAAAATAAACTCTTCATTAACAGGTAAGTCTTGGATGCGTCTCTCTTGAATAGGGTTCATCATTTCAACATATGTCTTCAATGCATCATTCTTAAATGCTGGTTGAGAAGCTCTTCGAGTTCTTTTATGTTTTTTATCATCACGAACC
>JBJLIA010000040.1:0-28303 GCA_045564035.1 Gammaproteobacteria bacterium
ATTGATGTGACAGAAAAAAATCCAGGACAGTTTTTAGTTAAAAATGAAGTATCAATGGAAATTAAGGGAGTGGACAAACCAGCGTATATTGCTGAGACTCTGAGCTTATTTATTACTTAAGTTTATCTTTTAAGATAGCATTTACACTCTTCGGGTTTGCTTTGCCCCCAGTTAATTTCATTACTTGGCCAACAAAGAAACCAAATAGTTTGTCTTTGCCACTGAGATATGCTGCTACTTGAGTTGAATTCTCATTTATAACAGTCATAACAATCTCTTCAATAGCTCCATCATCAGATATTTGTTTGCAATCCCTGAGATTTAATAATTTCATCAGGTGTTAATCCCTTACTATACATTTCTTCAAATATAGATTTCCCAATTTTTCCTGATATCGTTTGATCATCGATTCGATTTTATAAGCGCTGCAACATTTTCTGCAGTTAATTTTGATTCATGAATTTCGATTTGTTCTTTATTTAAATACGCACTAATTTCTCCTATTAACCAGTTTGCTAGGAGTGAATAATTTTTTTGTCTTTTTTGCAGCAGACTCAAAGAAAATCAGCTATGGGACTTAGAGAATGCAATTATTTGAGCATCATATGCTGACAGCTTAAATTCTTGTTGATAACGAGTTTCTTTTTCCTTTGGAAGTTTCAGGGAATTCACTTCTAATTTTTTGTATTTCTTCATCAGAAATGATTACCGGCAGAAGATCTGGTTCTGGAAAAATATCTATAATCGTTTGCAAATTCTTTTGATCTCATAGGTCTAGTCTCATCTTTAGAGCTATCGTAAAGTCTTGTTTCTTGAATAACTTTTTCTCCTTTTTCTAGTACTTTTATTTGTCTTTTAATCTCAAAATTAATAGCTTTTTCAATAAATTTAAAAGAGTTAATATTTTTTATTTCTGTTCTTGTGCCTAACTTTTCATCACCTTTTTTTCTTATGGATACATTTGCATCACATCTTAACGATCCTTGTGCCATATTTCCGTCAGACACATCTAAATAGGTAACTAGCTGATGCATTGCTTTCATATAAGCAACTGCTTCTTTTGCACTTGATATTTCCGGTTCTGAGACTATTTCCAGAAGGGGGGTTCCAGCTCGGTTTAGATCTATCGCAGAAAAGCCATCAAACTCATCATGAATTGATTTACCAGCATCTTCCTCTAAATGAGCTCTTGTAATATTAATTGTTTTAACAGCTTCATTTAAGAAAATTTCTATTGAGCCACCTAAAACGATTGGTAAATCCATCTGGGTGATTTGATAACCCTTTGGCAGATCAGCATAAAAGTAATTTTTTCTATCAAAAATCGAGGTTTGATTGATTTGCGCATCTATAGCCATTCCAAATCTAATTGCCTTGTAAAATGCCTCTTTATTCACAGATGGCAGAACTCCTGGAAGGCCACAATCAATCAAATTTACATTGGTATTTGGGCTAGCTCCAAAAGCGGTAGAGGCCCTTGAAAACAACTTTGTTTTTGTTGATAGTTGAACATGTGTTTCAAGTCCTATAACAGTTTCCCAACTCATTAAAAGTTCCCCAAATCAGGTTGAGCAAGATGAAAATCTGAGTTTTGTTGAAAAATATGAGAAGCATTAAGCAGCTGATCTTCTCTAAGAAAGTTTCCTATTAATTGCAGCCCAACTGGCAGAGAATTAACTTGTCCATGTGGAATTGAGATTGCAGGCAGACCAGCCAAGTTTGATGAGATTGTGAATAAGTCTTCAAGGTAGAGCTCTATAGGATTCTGGGTGCCCTTACTATCAAATTTAAAAGCGGTATTAGGTGAAGTAGGCGTCATTAAAACATCAACTGATTGAAAGACATGATCAAAGTCATTCTTAATCAATCTTCTAACCTGTTGCGCCTTTTTATAGTAGGCATCGTAGTAGCCAGCAGAAAGGGCATAAGTTCCAATTAATATTCTTCTCTTAACCTCATCTCCAAAACCTTCACTTCTTGATTTTATGTAGAGATCATTTAAATCATCTGTATTTTCTGCTCTATGTCCAAAACGTACTCCATCAAATCGTGATAAATTTGAAGAGCATTCTGCTGGAGCTATAGAATAGTATGTTGGAACAGATGCTGAAATGTTTGGAAGCGAGACCTCTACAAATCTTGCACCTAGCTTTTCCAGGACTTTTTTTGACTCCTCAAAACGCGCTTGAACTTCTGTATCTAACTCACCGAGATTAAATTCTTTAATAATACCTATTTTTAACCCATCAATAGGTTGATTAATATTTTCTAAGAAATCAGGAACATCAGCATTCAATGATGTGGTATCTTTTGAATCATATCCTGACATTGTATTTAGCAATATAGCGCAGTCCTCAGCAGTTCTTGCAAGTGGTCCAGCTTGATCAAGGCTAGATGCAAAAGCAATCATTCCCCACCTTGAAACTCTGCCATAGGTTGGCTTTAAACCAGTAATTCCACAATGTGCAGCAGGCTGGCGAATTGACCCACCTGTATCTGTTCCTGTTGCTGCAGGAACAATTCCAGCAGCTACCGCTGCAGCAGATCCCCCAGAACTCCCTCCAGGAACATATCCTTTTTTCCAGGGATTATGCACGTTACCAAAAAAGCTAGTTTCATTAGAAGATCCCATTGCGAACTCATCCATATTTGTTTTACCAATAGTTATTGATCCAGCATTCTCAAGCTTTTCCACTGCTGTTGCAGTGTAAGGAGGAATAAAATTAGCTAGAATTTTTGAAGAACAGGTTGTTCTTAAGCCCTCAGTGCAAAATAAATCTTTTTGTGCCAAAGGAATCCCAGAAAGCTGTGCATTCACTTTTGTTTCTAAGTCGATCGTAGCAGCTTTTTTAGAGCTAAATTCTTCATTCATTGTTACAAAACAATTTAATTCTTCATATTTCTTAGCTAATTTAAGAGATTCTTCTGTTAATTCAGAGGCAGAGATTAATTTATCATCAAGCATCCCACGAAGTTCAACAATGGATTTGAATTGAACACTCATTCAACAACTCTTGGAACTAGGAAGTAGTCTTCGTTTGAGGCGGGCGCATTCTCAAGAAACTTTTCTTTTTTATTATCAGAGTTTTCAATATCCTCATGGGCAAATGCTGTCATTTCAAGTGGGCTGTAAAGCGGCTCAACACTTGAAGTATCAATAGCTTGCAAGGTACCAATGAGCTCAATGATTGTTTCGAGTTCCGTTTGTATTTTTTTAGATTTACTTTTCTCAATCTCTAGCCTGGCTAGATAGCAAATAGTTCTGACTGTTTCTTGGTCCATATGATATTATCTATTTTAGATGCGCAATATTAAACTAAAAGCATCTTAAAATGAATTTACAGGGAATATCATAGTGGATTTCAATCTATTTAAAACTGTTCGAGGCCTATTTTCTAATGATTTATCAATAGATTTGGGCACTGCAAACACATTAATTTATACCAAAGATATTGGAATAGTCTTAGATGAGCCATCAGTCGTCGCAATTCGAGAGAGCCGAGGTCAAAAAACAGTGGTAGCTGTAGGGCATGAGGCTAAAAAAATGCTTGGAAGAACCCCAGGAAATATTAAGGCAATTAGACCCTTATCAGAGGGCGTAATTGCAGATTTTCAGGTAACTGAAAAAATGCTCCAACATTTTATTGGAAAAGTGCATGAGCAAAGGTTTATAAAGCCAAGCCCTAGAGTTCTTGTCTGTGTTCCATGCAGATCAACCCAAGTTGAAAGAAGGGCAATTAGAGAATCAGTTTTAGGCGCAGGCGCCAGAGATGTAAAGTTAATTGAGGAGCCTATGGCCGCAGCTATTGGAGCTGGTCTTCCGGTCGAGGAAGCTAACGGTAACATGGTTGTTGATATTGGTGGAGGAACTTCAGAAATTGCTATTCTTTCACTCAACGGAGTTGTTTATGCTGAGTCAGTTAAGATTGGTGGCGATCTAATGGATACTTCTATAACCTCGTGGGTAAGAAGAAATTATGGTTGTGTGATTGGGGAATCAACTGCCGAAAAAATTAAATATACCATTGGCTGTGCCTCTCCTGAATCTGATGATTTAGAGATGAATGTAACAGGACGTAACTTAGCAGAAGGGATACCCGAAACTTTTACATTAAAAAGTTCCCAAATATATGAAGCTATGCGTGATCCATTATCAGGAATTGTAAGAGCTATTAGAAATGCTCTAGAACTTTCACCTCCGGAACTTGCTGCGGACATAGCAGAGAGAGGCATTGTTCTTACAGGAGGAGGCGCATTAATGCGTGACTTAGATAAACTCATCTCTTCTTCAACAGGTATTCCTGTAATCTGCGCTGAAGATCCATTGACATGTGTTGCAAGGGGTGGAGGCAAGGCTCTTGAGATCATTGACAAGTACAATATTGATTTACTTTCAACAGAATAATTAACTGAATATGGCGAGATCTACGCCTACATATACTCCGGTAAGAAATTATGCCATCGGCATCTTTCTTTCTGCATTTCTATTATTCAGCGATATTAGTTATGGAACTTTTTCTCCTTTAAGAGGCCTTATGCATGCTTCTTCGCTATATGCCCAGATGATTTCTAGCAACATATTCTCAAATATTAACAACACATTCTCTTCTTTTCAGAAAAATGCATACCTGCTGGAAAAAAACAAAGAACTAACAGAACAAATCCTTAAAATTAAGACACAGGATTTTATACAAAGAAAAGACAATGAAGAAAAAATTCAAATTAGTAATTTCCAAAATGATTTAATAAGTGTGCTAGGAAGTAAAAATATTAATTTATTTAAGATAGCTTCAATAGATTTGAGAAATTATCTATGCTGCTCTCAACATCGAGTCTTCCTGCAGACCACTAATGAAGTCCAACCAGCTGCAAACTCACCAGTCTTTGCAGGAAATTCTTATATTGGGCAAACTAAAAATACGTATATGAATTTTATTGAGGTCATACTTTTATCAGATACTAAACATGTCTTACCCATCAAATCAGATTTTTTTTACTGTGACGCAAGAGGAAAGGGTAAGCCAATGTTAATTTCTTGTAAGTTAGGCAAAAATGACGATTTCCAACATAAAATTGGCGATGCTGTATTTACATCTGGTTTAGGGGGCATTTTTTTAAAAGATATTGAGATAGGCTTAATCTCCGCCATTAATTCAGTTTCAATTAATGAGATTGAGATTATTATCACCATGAAAACAAATCCCTTAGAGGAAACTTTTTATGGAATTTTGAGCAAAGTGACAGATGAAATTTAGTAATCACTTAATCATTCTTGCAACTATTATTCTTGGTTTTTGGCTTGATGACATGCTTAATCCAATAACTATTTCATTTTTTTTAGAATTAAATTTTGGGTTTTTAATTTTTTCATATTGGGTTTTTGCAATGCCAGAAAAACTGCAAAGCTCTGCAGCATTATTTTATGGACTAGTTACTGATCTATTTTTTTCTAATGTAATTGGCTTTAATATGCTTTTTTTTACTGCAACGTCTTACATTATTCATTTATATGTTTTTCGCTTCAGAATTTTTTCTTATTTTCAATTAGCAGTTTTTTTCTCTGGCTCTTCTTCATTATTTATAGCCTTCAAGTATCTTTTACTTTCTCCTTATAATTACTCTTATATTATTTTAATAGTCAGCTTCTTTATTAATGCTGTTATATGGCTAGGGGTTTATTTTACTATGAGAGCTTTTCGAAGAAATATTTTTTTAAATTCATAAAAAATGAAAAAGATATTATGCATCTCTGCTATTGGCATAGGCATTTTTAGCTGGATGCTCTTTTTATTACTATCCATGCTTCTGTTATTTCCTTCAGATGTAATTAAAACCATCAATAAATTAGCCCTCTCTTCTTATTCAATCGAATTTTCTAATCTAAAGAATTCTGGAAATATCTTAAACCAAAATCTGAAATTTTTTGATATGCACATTATGCAAAATGATAAGTCATTACTTCAGATCAAAGAATTTTCACTGGGTTTATCCTTTAAACCACATAATATTTTTCGTCCAATAAATATTAGCGCTATAGTTATTGAGGATGGATTCTTTATTCAACCAAAATTGTTGAATTCTAATCGGTCCAAAATTTCTTTTTTAGATATAAACGATGATATTTCACTATCATTCAAAAATTTAAAATACCAAAAAAATGATTCAATAATCCTGATAAATGGAGATCTGTTTGGAAAATTATCTAGCTCCTTCTCTGGTCAGCTTAGTTTCCTTCATGACAATCAATTAAGCACTCTTGCTTTAGATTTTTCCGAAGATTACGATCGATTCTCATTAAACCTTCACTCCTATAATTGGCTAAGTTTGATTCCAGGTTATAGTGCTTCTTTCATTGAAGATTTTGTTTTTAAAATAAATGTTCTCGGTCAATTCAAGAATGAGCAGTCAATTATCAAGGGCTCTTTTGAATCCAACAGTTTATTTTTAAATTCATTGTCACTAAAACCAAATCGAGGGTCTTTTCACTTTCAATCTATTAAAGATATTGGCACATTAACGCTAACTAAATTTCTTCATCCGTTTGTGGATGAAGAATATCCTATTCAAATTAATTTACGCAATAAATCAGTGGGCGTCCCAAGATTTTCTCTTTCAGCGGATATCTTTGAGCCCGAAGCAGTGAAATTAACAAACCTCACAATTGAAAATCTTTTTGTATCATTCAACGATATATTTCCACAATATTCTGGATATATTTCAGATCTAGATCTTAAAGACATATATTTTCAGGAGATTTTTAATCTTAGTGGAAATTTTTCTGGATACGGTAACAGCAGCAAATTTTTATTGAATTCAGAGAATGCCATACTTAAAAATCACAAAAAAAATACTATCACTGCATCAATCACAGGGATGTTAAATTTTAGCGGTACAGATCTTGATCTGGTAGCACAGATTAAAAGTCAATTCTCTTTAATTGATCTTGCTTTACAGATCAATCCAGAGCTTATGCCCCTGTCTCTTAGCTTAAGTGGAAGAGATGTCTCTAAGGAATTAATTATATTTTCTCTACCCAAGTCTATGGGAGAGGTGAGCTCTTTTCTTAATACTAGCATTATTCCTGATAGACAAAATTCTATTTATTTGAATTACAAAAGTCCCAGTTCAGACTCAGAAGCTAGTTTAAATGCAAAAATCTTTACTAATGAGGCACAGCTAGCTTTTAGCAAGGACGTAATAGTAGATATAGCTAAGCCCATAATAGAGGCAGACATTCAAAATTTATATATTTTTTCACCATCAGGAAAAGTAAATAATTTTTCATATGATCAGGCTTATGGCCTATTAAATTTTAAAAATCAAAAGCTAAAGTTTTATTCATTGCATGACATGAAATCAATCGATTTGAAGCAATCATTAAGTTTGGACGAGGAAAACTTTAATATGCCCAACATGCTAGCAGAGCAAAAAGGTGAAATTAATCTTACTAGCCTTAAACTTAATAATGCTATTTCAGTAAGGACAAATAAATTTGATATACCAATATTGGAATATAGAGATATTAACTTTAATCAAGCAAGCATCTTCATTGTGGATATGGATAAAGCTTATGGATTATTGCCAGCTACTTACATGCAAGAAGAACTTTCAATTCTTCTTTTGGGCACCGACTTAATTCAAAAATATAATATAACTATGTCGACCAATATTAATTTAGAATTGGGGGCATTTATACCAGATTCAGATTATCTTAAGATTTCTGGTAATGATTTTTTTGATATAGATTTCGTAATTCAACAAAACTCTCCACCAATTCTCAAGATCAATTCTGACCTAAAAAATATAGAGCTTAATACGCCATTAAACTTACTTTCAAAAAATAAGTCAGAAGTTCTGCCTACGGAAATTATGATAACTAACCCGGCAAATCCGACACTCAAGCTACATAATCAACAGATTGATATGCACATAAGGAATTTCAATAATTATGATGGATACATATCTATAGGTAAAAAACTTCCAGGAAAGTTTAAAAATTTTATTGAAGAGCCTGGATTAAATATTTATCTTTATTCTAGGTTTATTACCGAAGATTCTTTAATTTATGCAATTCCTAAAAACTCAAAACCAGCATCTATAAAAATTAATAAGGTAGCTTTTGATATTAAAAATTTTACATTTTTTAATAATAGTTTTTCTGATCTTAATGGTTTATTTGAATTAAATAGCTCAGAAATAATTGGTAATTTAGTTTCAGATAAGCTTAATTTAAATCTTAGGATGGATTCGACAGGATTCATGAGAGTTGAAATAAAAGACTCATCTATTAGTGATGTAGAATTCATAAATTCTAAAAAATCAAGTTTTGATTCAACTTTGAATGCTAGGCTTATTGTTAAAAACTCTTCTTTTGGCAAAGTAAAAATTAAAGATCTCAATGTCTATCTTGTAAATAACAAGAAAAATTTTACAGCTAATAATCTGAAATTAACTTCAAATCTTATATCGATAAAACCATTAAAAAAATCCTCAATTGCATATTTTTCTATCAATAAGACTAAGCCTCTCTATAAAATTAGCGGTGATTTTTTAATCAAAGATTCAAGCAAAATCCCATATCTTAGAGACTTTACAGATTTTTCTTATTTCGATGGGTCACTAAATTTACAATGGGAAGAACTTTCAACTTTAAGTTACCTAGAGGGAGAGGGTAGTTTTATTTTGAAAGATCTTACAATTAAAGATTCTATATCTGATTCACTAGCCTTGAACTTACTTGGAGTTCTAAATTTAAGAAATATTCTCGGCAAGTTAGCAAATCTGGATCTGTCAATTGATGAGTACACTTCTATGCAATTAGGAAGGGTTGAGGGAGACTTACTTTTTAGTAAATCAAAGTTGAGGCTTGCATCACCATTATTTATTGAAACAAATGCAGCCAAGATGAGATGGGTTGGTCAAATTAATAAAAACTCTAAAAATAATCTCGATGCTTTAGATTTAAATTTAGACTTGAGAATAAGGGTTGGAGAAAATATTCCTTGGTATGCTGCAATCCTTGGCGGGCTTCCAGCCGTTGCTGGGTCAGCAGTAATTAATGAGATATTTGAAGAAGATATAAATAATCTCACTAATTATCAATATGAAATTGTTGGGACTATCTCAGAGCCAAAATTAAAAAGAATTAAGTGAGAAATAAGGTAGCAAGGCCAAGAAAAGAGAAGAAACCTATTACGTCTGTTACAGTTGTCACAACAACACTTCCGGCAATTGCTGGATCTTGATTAAATCTCCTTAACAGTATTGGTATAAAAATACCCGCTATTGCAGAACATATTAAGTTTGCAACCATGGCTACACAAATAAGGGTTGCAATAATAATGTCATCAAACCAGAAATATGTGATTCCTCCAACTAAGATAGATAATATTATTCCATTCACAATTGACACTGCTACTTCGCGTTTGTAAAGCCATTTTAGATTAGATTGATTAATTTGTTGCAGAGTTAATCCTCGGATCATAATCGTTAAAGTTTGAGTTCCTGCAACTCCACCCATGCTAGCAACAATAGGCATAAGAATAGCTAAATATACTATTTGATCGATTGTGGCTTGAAATAGGCTTATTGTCATCGATGCTATAAAAGCAGTCAGCAGATTAATAGAAAGCCATAAAATTCTACTTCTTGCCGCTCTTGCTGGCGCAGCAAATGTATCTTCCGCAACCCCAGCCATCCCAAGAAGATTTTGATCAGCATCTTCCATAATTACATCAACAACGTCATCAATGGTTATCCTCCCAATTAACCTTGATTCATCATCTACCACAGGCGCTGAAACCCAATCATTTTGTTCAAATAATCTAGAAACATCTTTATCATTTAAATGCACTTCCAATGGTTGAATTTCAGTTTCCATTAACTCTCTTACATTTAGACTGGGATCAGAAACCACAATTGTTGAAATTGGCAGAGAGCCTATATATTTATTTTCTCTTGAGACAACAAAAATCTGATCAGTATTTTTTGGTAACTCTCGCTGAGCGCGAAGATACCTCATAACAACTTCTAGGTTATGTTTTGGCCTAACACTTATAATATCAGTATTCATTAGCCCGCCCGCTGAGTCTTCAGGATATTCCAGGGCTTCTTGAATTCTCTGCCTATCTCTTTGAGACATAGCAGATAATATATTTTCTGTTTTTTGATCTGGAAGAATTTGAAGAATATCAACAATTTCATCAAGCTCTAAGTCACTAATAATAGTAATAAGTTCTTCGGGTGAAATTTCTGAGATAAGCTCTTGTTGAATTTCATCATGTAATTCAGAAATGATCTCACCCTCATCTTGTGTTTCAATCAGTGACCATAAAAATTTTCTTTCTTTAGGTGGCAGAGATTCGAGACTGTGGGCTACCTCCGAAGGATGCATACCAGATAAAATTCTCTTAATTTGATTGATTGAGGGCTCAATTTCTTGCTCCTGAATTTTCTTTAAAAGATCTTCAGAGGTAAAGTGGTGAGGTGTAATCTCATTCATAATCTAAATTTTAACTCACGAGATTAGGAATCATCTATTTCTTGAGCTTGGTAAATTTATTTTCTTTCGATATTTTGAGATTGTTCTTCGCGCTAAGTTAAACCCTCGCTTGTTTAGCAGATCTGAAATCTTTTGATCGCTTAATATTTTTTTTTCGTCTTCAACTATTCTTTGAATTTCTTCCATTAATTGTGCAGGTGTAACCCTTCTAGTTTTAGATACAGAACTAGCTAAGAGTGATTTCATTGAAACAGCACCTTTTGGTGTTTGTATATATTTCGACCTCAATATCCTTGAAACTGTTGAAGGGCTAATTTTTAATTCTTTTGCAAGTTCAATATTAGTCAGCGGTTTTAATTCTGCAGATCTATTAGATAAAAAATCAGCCTGCATTTTGCAAATTAATGTGCCAACATTTTGAACAGTTTCATTTCTTTTATTGATTGCCCTAATCAACCATTTTGCTTCTCCCATTTTTTCTTTTAATTCATTATTTGCTTTATTTGCTTTATTTTTTACCAAGTCTTCCAATTCCTGATCGATACTAATCAAAGGAAAGTTTGTTTTTTTAAATTGGACACTAAGATTTTGATCATTGCCCGGGATTACTTCTAAATCTGGCTGGATAATATGGGTAGATTCAAACTCTAAACCTGGAGAAAGATCACATTGTTTAATTTTTTCAAGCACCCCCTCGACAGTATTATTAGAGTAATGAATTGCTAAATTAGCTTTAGCATCTTCATAACTAGAAAATTGAGAATTAAATAAAATTTTATTCGCAATTTCTAATTCTTCTAATGCAATTTCTTGACTCTTTAATTGCAAATAGATTGTTTCCTTAAAATTTCTCGCACCTACTCCAGCTGGCTCTAGTTCGTGAATTACATCATGCAAGACATTTTTAATTTCATTTAAAGAGCAGGTGTATTCCATCAGTTCCTCAATCTCGTCAAGATCTACTTGAAGCAATCCATTTTCTTCTAAGGATTGAATAATTACTAAAGCAATTTTTTTCTCCATATTTTTGAGTCTGATATCTTCCAATTGACTCTCAAGATGATTTTGCAATGTTAACTCATTTGGTAAATTCTCCAGAAGATCCATATCATCGAAGTTTGATGTTGATTCATGATCATAATCTTTTTTCAGGAAAGGATTTTTATCTATCTCATTATTGATTTTATTAATAATTTCTAGTCTTGACAGCTGAAGGAGATCTATTGATTTTTTTAATTGAGGAGTTATCGATAACTGCTGATTTTGTTTAAATTCTCTTACAAGTTTAATCGCCATTTTCTAGGTAAACATTTTTCCAAAATATTTCTGCTGCACATAAGCATCTTCTTTTAAACTCGTCTCATTTCCTTCAGCAATAACATTTCCCTCACTTAGGATAATAGCTCTGCTGCACAAGCTTAAGGTTTCTCTTACATTGTGATCAGTTATCAATATTGAAATATTTTTTTTACAAATCTCTTGAAGCAATTCTTTTATTTCCTCAACAGCAATTGGATCAATGCCTGCAAACGGTTCATCTAAGAGCATAATAGATGGGTCACAAATTAAAGTTCGAGCTATTTCAACTTTTCTTCTTTGTCCTCCTGACAGCATTCTTCCCTTCATTTGAAGAATTTTATTTAAATCAAACTCGTCAATAATTTTCTTTACTTTTTTTATTTTCTGCTCATCAGATCCTTTTGATAATTCCGCTATCCCCAAAAGATTGCTTTCAACACTAAGCTCTGGAAATATCGATGCCTCTTGAGGCAAATAACCCAATCCTAAATTTGCTCGGGCATGCATGGGAGTTTTTGTAACATCTTTATTATTAATCAATACCTTGCCTTGATTTGGGAAAATTAAACCAGCAGCAATATAAAAAGCTGTTGTTTTACCTGCACCATTTGGACCAAGTAAACCTACAATTTCCTTTGTTTTAATTGAGAAACTGACATCTGAAAGAATCTTTTTAGAGCCAATGGTTTTTTCGATATTAGTTAGAGTAAGACGATCGCTATTCATTTGAGCTGATTTGATATGCAATGAGATTGGATGTGATTGAATTCCCTTTATTTATTAGTCTCGCATTGCCAACTAAGTTCATAGATTTATTTGGATATATTACAAATACTTCAGCCTCTCCATCGATGGAATTAGATTTAATGGTTGCTGGCTTTCCATGTATTTCTAATTTTTCATCTTTATAGCTCAGAAATGCATCAGAGCCTTTAATAACATAGCCATCGATTTGTATTTTAATATTATTTTTAAAAGCTAGCTTCCTAGTTTCCTCATCAATTGTTACCTGATCTGAATGAATTGAAATATTTTGAAAGTTCATATTCTCTTTGGAAACAGAAAGGGGAAGATATAAACATCCAAATGTAATCAATAAGATTTTATATTTTAGTGACATTCTTTTATTTTAAATAATTCCTGCTTCAAGAAGTTGATGCATAGTAATAACGCCTATGCTTTTACTTTTACTTATTGTGGGATTGACGACCAAGCTAAAAATTTTATTTTTTTCCATAATTTCAGCAGCATCAATAGCAAGAGCATCGCTTTTAATGCTTTTAAAGTTGGTAGTCATGACATCTTTGATAGGAGTAGTTTTTAAATCTACTTCATTATTAAGACATCTCCTAAGATCGCCGTCTGTAAAAATTCCAACTACTTTATTCTCATTTGAAACTAAGGTTACACCAAGTTTTTTTTCAGTGACTACCATTAATGCTTCTTTTAAAGATGAGGCTTGACTAACTATTGGCACTTTTTCATTCATGACTGCTAAATCTTGCACAAGCATTGTAAGTTTTTTGCCAAGTTGCCCTGCAGGATGAGATTTTGCAAAATCATCTTTGCTAAATCCTCGAGCCTCCAACAAAGCAATTGCTAGCGCGTCTCCAAATACCAAAGCAATTGTTGTTGAGGAGGTTGGAGCTAAATCTAATGGGCAAGCTTCTTCATCAGCGTTGATCACTAAATTAACTTTGCCGGCTCTTGCAATACTTGATTGATTATTATTAGTAAGGGTGAAAATATTTACAGTTGAACGTTTTAATGCGGATAAAATCTCAATTATTTCCTTTGTCTCTCCTGAATTAGACAAAATTAAGATTGCATCTTGTTTACTGATCATCCCCAAATCGCCATGAGCTGCTTCAGTTGGATGAATAAAAAATGATGAAGTTCCAGTGCTCGATAATGTTGCCGAGATTTTTTGAGCTATATGACCAGACTTACCAATGCCCATTAAAATTAATTTTCCTTTAATCTTTAGAATCTCTTTACACAGATTCTCAAAATCAGGCTGTATTTGCTTGCTTAAACTCATTACAGCCCGCGACTCTATTTCAATGACCCTCAAAGCGGAGCTGGTAAAATTCTTATTTTTCATATTGCATTCATATTTTTTACTAATGTTATAATACCTTTATGAGCACTACTTTAAAATCTCTGGCTGTTTTTCTTGGAATGCTATGTTTGCATAGCAATGAAGCTAGCGCTTCTAACCCTCATCAATTCATTGATCTTCAAGCTCAAGAAATGGTTTCAATCATAAGAAACAATCAAGAACTCTATTATAAAGATCCTGAATTATTTAAAAATAAAATTAACATGGTTTTTGAACCAATGGTTGATTTTAGAAGAGTTGGCGCAAGTGTTATGGGTAAAAAATATTATCTCGCTGCCTCTGCATCACAAAGACTTAAATTTATTCAATCTTTCAAAACTTCGTTACTTGATACATATTCTTCGACTTTGGCTCAATGGGGTGATCAAAAAATTAATACTATCTTTCCAGAGGTATCAGAATTCAAAAGAACAGAGGATGTCCAGCAGAATTTAATTACTTCAAGCAATATTTATCCAATAACTTACAAAGTAAGAAAAGATAAAAATGGAAATTGGCTAATTATTAATATAATTGTAAACGGAGTTAACCTAGGCCTTACTTTTAGAAACCAATTCCAAGCACTTGCACAAGAGCATAATGAAGATATTGATGAAATAATAAGGCATTGGACTTCTGATGCCGGTCTTGATTAACCTTTTACTAAAATCTATCTAATGAACATAACTAGTTTTCTTAAATCACAATTTCCTGAAGCTGATATATCATTTGATGGCGAAGACTGTAATTCAAAAGTATTAATTATAAGTAAGGAATTTGAGGGGCTGACTACCTTAAAAAGACATAAATTAGTATTAGGGGCATTAAAAGATCATTTTAAAACTGGCGAACTACACGCATTAAGTTTAACTACAAAAGCTCCTTCAGAAGTGAGTTAATTATGGAAAAATTAAAGATTATAGGGGGCAGTAAACTCTCAGGCTCTATTTCTTGTTCAGGCGCTAAAAATGCAGCTTTACCTATGCTTGCAGCAACAATCTTGAGTGACAAAGCTATAACTTTCAAGAATCTACCTTATCTCCAAGATATAACTACAATGTTTGAAATCTTAGGCTCAATGGGGGCTGACATTAGCCTAAATGAGAACATGGATTTTACTATTTCCACATCTAACCTTCATGATTTTGAAGCTCGTTATGAGCTTGTTAAAACAATGAGGGCTTCTATTTTAGTACTTGGATCTCTTGTTGCTCGTCACGGGTTTGCAAGAATTGCTTTGCCTGGGGGGTGCGCTATTGGATCTAGACCGGTTGATTTTCACTTAGATGCATTAGAAAAGCTCGGAGCAAAAATTGAGTTAAAAAATGGATATATTGAAGCGAGCGCTAAAAAATTAAGAGGTTGTGAAATTACATTTCCAGGAGTTTCTGTCACAGGCACAGAAAATATTATGATGGCAGCTGTCCTTGCAGAAGGCGAAACAATATTGAGAAATGTTGCAAAGGAACCCGAAGTTGAAGATTTAGCAAATTTTTTAATATCTATGGGAGCAAAAATCCAAGGAGCTGGCTCCGATGAAATTATTATTGATGGCGTCGATGACTTACAAGGGTCTATTTTTTCGATTCCCGCAGATAGAATAGAAGCTGGAACTTATTTAATTGCGGCAGCTATAACAGCAGGGGAGGTAACAATTTTAAACATTGAACCCATTCGCATGAATAATATTCTTGATAAGTTAAAACTTAGTGGTGCCACTATTAATGTTGGAGAAAATACCATTCAATTAAGCATGAAGGATAATGTAATCTCACCTGTGGATATTTCCACTGCTCCATTTCCAGGATTTCCAACTGATATGCAGGCACAATTTACGGTTTTAAATTCACTTTCAAATGGATCAGCCGTTGTAACAGAAAATGTATTTGAAAATAGATTTATGCATGTTCAGGAGTTAAATAGGATGGGATGTGATATCACTGTTAAGGGAAGCAATGCTTTTATAAGAGGCGTTCCCTCTCTTAATGGCGCACCAGTAATGGCAACAGATCTTCGTGCATCAGCAAGCTTAATTTTGGCAGGATTGTGTGCTAAAGGTGAAACTATTGTAGATCGCATTTACCATATAGATAGAGGCTATGAAAGAATTGAAGAGAAGCTTTCATATTTAGGTGCTGATATAACAAGATTACCAAATTAGCTTGGAAAAGCTTCTGTTGTAACTGTAAGGATTTCTACAGTAGAATTTTGAAGTATTTCAAAATTAATTTCATCACCGGGAAATGAATTATTTATAGCGCTAATCAAATTTTCCCATGAAGGGGCTTGATTATTTATAGATATAATTATTGATCCTGGTTTTATTTTGCCTTTACTAAATAAAGGCCCATATTCTTTAAGCTCGAGAATTTCTAGTCCAAACACCGCTTTGTTATTCAACAATAACCTTTTAGATTTTACTCTAAAATCTCCAACCCATGATTGTTTTACTTCTCCATATTGAATAATCTCTGAGGCAAGTTCTATCAACTTGTTAGCCGGAAGAGCAAAACCAATTCCCGCATATGAACCAGTTTTAGAAAAAATTTTCGTATTCATTCCAATAAGATTTCCTTTGTGATTAATTAAAGCTCCACCAGAATTTCCTGGATTAATAGCTGCATCAGTCTGAATAAGTTCAAGATATGGATTTCCATAATCCCTTCCAGTTGCACTGATAATTCCACTAGTAAAAGTTTTTCCTAACCCAAATGCATTTCCAATAGCAATTACCTGATCACCTATTCGAACCGAAGAACTATTTGATACTTCAATAGGCTTTAATTTTTCTATCGCATTAATTTTAATTACTGCAAGATCAGATCTGGAATCAAAACCGATTAAGGAGGCCGGATAAACTTGGCCATCATCTAGCTCTACTTCAATAATTTTTGCTCTCTTAATAACATGCAAATTGGTAATAATGTATCCATCATTAGAAATAATGATTCCTGAACCCATCTGATCATTTGGCGATCCTCCATCAAACAATCTAGTTTCAATATTTTTTCTAGAGCTTATATTGATAACAGATGCCGATGCTTTTGAAATTGCTTCTTCATAACTATTGCTATTCGACATATTTGTATAAAGATATGTCAGAATAGCCATCAAGATTAAAAAATTTATCCTCGAAAGCTTGTTATTAAAAAATTTCATATGATCATTAAATCAATAATATGAAAGATATAAAAGCAGTCTTAGAGAATTTATCTAATCAGGGAATAATACTCGATAATGAGCAAACCTCATTTATTAATGGATTTGTTGAGCAAGATTTAGCCTACCAACGCCCTACATTTTTTTCAAAAAATAATTCAATTGGAAATTTCTATCTTTGGGGTCCAGTAGGTAGAGGCAAAACAATGCTCCTCAGCGCTCTTCATGAGGCATATTTCTTAAATGGAGGCCAATTTCACTTTATAGAATTTATGCAGCTTATTCATACAAAACTATCTGAATTTTCAGGAAATAAAGATCCATTATTAAAGATTGTTCAGAATCTCGTTAATGATTATAAAAGTATTTTTATAGATGAATTCCAAGTTGAAGATATTGCTGATGCAATGATTATAGGTACTTTGCTTGAAGCATTGTCCAAAAAAGGTGTAAGGTTGCTCATTTCATCTAACTCAAATCCAGACAATCTCTATAAAGATGGTCTCCAAAGAGCAAAATTTTTAAAAACTATTCAATTTATTAATACTAACTTTTTTATTCATCATCTATCAGGCAATGAAGACTATAGACTAAAAGAAATTGTAAAGTTTGATAGTTCAACTAGAGATGGAAACAGCTATGAGGGTGTTAAAAAGTTTTTGCATAAAACTTTTAATAAAGATATTACTGGTAGAACTGAATTTTTCATAAATAATAGAAAATTTAGTTGCTTGGGCTGTTCTGAAAAATTTATTTGGCTTTCGTTTTCAGATTTTTTTTCATCTCCATGTGGAAGTAGGGATTTTATTGCAATGGTTAAAACATTTGAATGGGTATTTATCAATAATTTCCATGCTTGTGATGATGACCATGTTGATAAATTAAGAAGATTTATTAGCTTTATTGATATTGCTTATCAAGAAAAGCAAAAACTAAAATGTTTCTATGATCCAAAATTAATAAATAATTTATATTCTGGAGATCAGTTGCACCATTTATGGATCAGAACAGAAAGTAGATTGCATCAAATAGCAACAACAAAATATCTACAAAATTTAGAGAAAAACCAAACTAAATGAATTAAAATATTGATTAAATAGCGCGTAAACATTAACATTCGCATCTAATTTTTTCTTTAAACATAAAAAGTAATGAAAACTCTTTCACTCAGAAAAGAAGACGCTCAACACGATTGGTATGTTGTAGATGCTTCAGATAAAATTCTCGGGCGTTTAGCCACAAAAATTGCTGATCGTATTAGGGGCAAAGACAAACCTACCTTCACTCCTCATACTGATGGCGGAGATTATGTAGTTGTCATTAATGCAGAAAAAATTCAGGTAACTGGAAAAAAGTTTGATGATAAAAAATATCACAAGCATTCACTTTACCCCGGCGGCCTCAAGACAAAAGTGTTCAAGGATATTATTGAAGATAAACCAGAATATATTATAGAAGAAGCTGTAAAAGGTATGCTCCCAAAAAATAAACTTGGAAAGCAAATGTTTAAAAAACTTAAAGTATATAAGGGTGATAATCACCCTCATGAATCACAAGAACCTCTAATTTGGGAGCCAAAACTATGAGCGCAGCTATTCATTACGCAACTGGCAGAAGAAAAACTTCCTCAGCAAGAGTATATCTCTCCAAGGGCAAAGGAAAAATACTTGTAAATAATAAAGAACTATCTCATTACTTCGGTAGGCAAGTAGCACAAATGCTAGTATTGCAACCATTGAAATTAACTGAGCTTGATGAGCAAGTTGACATTAAAGCTATGGTTAAAGGCGGAGGAAGCTTTGGTCAAGCTGGAGCTATTCGGCATGGCATCTCAAGAGCTTTGCTAGAGTTTGATGAAAGCCTAAGACCTCAGCTTAAATCTGCTGGATTACTAACGAGAGACGATAGAAAGGTTGAGAGGAAGAAGCCAGGATTAAAGAAAGCAAGAAAAAGCTCTCAATTCTCTAAACGTTAATTTTTTACATTTAAAAATTACCGTTCATCCCAATATAGAATTTAATGGAAGAAAAAATTACCACGCGAAGAAAAGTACTCATTGGTATGACTTCTGCTGTCGGTGCAGTTGGTGCATCACTTGCTGTTATTCCCTTTATTGCTTCATGGAATCCAAGCGCAAAAGCTAAAGCTGTTGGCGGGCCAGTAAAAGTTGATGTTTCAAAAATGCAGGTAGGACAAAAAATCCAAGTTTCTTGGAGAAAGCAACCTGTTTTTGTAATTAGACATAGTAAGGAAGCCCTGCAGGGTCTTGCAAATATTGAGTCGAAACTGGATGATCCAAGTTCACTCAAAATTGATGAACCATACAGAAATGCTAATCCAACAAGATCAACTTCTACCGAATATACTGTAATTGCAGGAGTTTGCACTCATTTGGGGTGTGCTCCAAAATATTATCCTGAAATGGAATCACAGCCCTGGGACGAATCCTGGGTTGGTGGGTTTTTCTGTCCTTGTCATGGATCAATGTTTGATATAGTTGGAAGGGTATTCAAAGGAGTTCCAGCTCCAACTAATTTAAAGGTTCCGCCGCATTATTTTGACGGAAGTATATTAACAATAGGGGAAGAAAGAGGCACAGCATAATGACCGAAAGATCATCAGGTTTTTTTAATTGGATAAACGCACGTTTACCCATTGTAAATACATATGAGCGTCACTTATCAAAACATCCTGTACCAAAGAAAGTAAATTTTTGGTACATGTTTGGTGCTTTGGCATCTGTAGTTTTAATTATCCAAATCGTTTCAGGTATTTGGTTGATGTTTGGATATGAGAATACTGAAGAAGGCGCTTTTGCTTCTATTGAGTATATTATGCGAGACATTGAATATGGTTGGGTTATTAGATATATGCATACCACAGGCGCTTCAATGTTCTTTGCTGTTGTGTATCTTCATATGTTTAGGGGCTTGTTATACGGCTCTTATCATAAACCAAGAGAATTGGTCTGGGTTTTTGGTATGACCATTTACCCTTGTTATGATGGCTGAGGGTTTTTTAGGATATGTTTTGCCGTATGGCCAAATGTCCTATTGGGGCGCGCAAGTTATCATATCTCTTTTTGGAGCTATTCCTTACATCGGTGAATCATTAGAAATTTGGGTTAGAGGTGATTACTATATCTCTGGTGCAACTATATCAAGATTCTTTGCATTACATGTTGTAGCTTTGCCTCTTATACTAATTGCATTGGTATTTATGCATTTAGTTGCTTTACATGAAGTGGGAGCAGGTAATCCAGAAGGTGTGGATATTGAAAAGTATTTAGATGAAGATGGCGTGCCATTGGACAGCGTCCCGTTTTTCCCCTACAAAGTTTTGAATGCACTAGTTGCCATCGGGATATTTGGTATTGTCTTTTTCAATTATTATGTTCTTTTTTCCTGAAGGTGGTGGATATATGTTGGAGTTAGCAAACTTTGAGGAGGCTAACCCATTAAGTACCCCCGAACATATCGCTCCAGTTTGGTATTACTCACCCTACTATGCAATGTTAAGAGCGGTTCCCGATAAACTTGGTGGTCTAGTAGTCATGGGAGCAGCTATAGCCATCCTGTTCGTTGTACCATGGCTTGATAGAAGCAAAGCCGCATCCATCAGATATAAAGGAATTCTTAGCAAGATCGCAATGACTATATTCATTATCAGTTGGCTAATGCTGGCATGGCTGGGCACAGTTCCTGTTACAGCTTTAAGAACAACACTTAGCATTATCGGGACTGTAATTTATTTTTCATTTTTCCTTTTAATGCCAATATATACCTCAATTGAAAAAACTAAGCCGGTGCCAGAAAGATTGTGAAGAAATTCTTATTAGTAGCTCTTTTATTTATTGGCTCTCAAGAAATTCTTGCTGCTGTCGGAGCACCATGTGGGGATTATGGTGACTGCGATTCTTTTAAACCAGAGCTTAATAATATGGAGTCACTCCAATTAGGAGCCTTGACTTTTATTAACCACTGTTATGGTTGCCATTCATTGCAGTATTCCCGATGGGGAAGAATTGCAAAAGACTTAGATATTCCTGAGGATATTTTTAACGATAATTTAATCTTTGGTAAAGATGTAAAGCTTGGAGATAGGATGACAGGGTCAATGAAACCTGCCGTTTCTGAAACTTGGTTTGGTATTGCACCCCCAGATCTAACTCTTGTTACTAGATTGCATGGATCAGATTGGGTATACACATACCTTAGAACCTTTTATGAGGACTCTTCAAAGCCTTATGGTGTAAATAATATGGTATATCCTGGTGCAGCAATGCCGAATGTCTTGGCTTCAATGCAGGGCCGACAAATCTTATCCTGTAAAGATGTGCCAATTATTGCAAGCAATGGGGGAGTTAGAAGAGATGAGCTTGGTAATGATGTCACTGAAGAAAAATGTGGTTACCTTAAAACTGTTCAAGGATCTGGTTCAATGTCTGTCCAGGAATTCGATGAAGCAATATTTAATCTGGTTAATTTTATGACCTATGTTGGTGAGCCTAGCCGGTCAGATAGAGAGAGAATGGGCTGGTATGCAATATTATTTTTTGTAGTCTTTACAGCTCTTTCTTATCTTCTTTTTAGAGAATATCAAAAAGACTATCACTAAATTTTAACAACAAAAAAAGAGGAAATATGATTTTATATTCTAATAATGACGACCACTACAGCCACAGAGTAAGAATTGTTCTTGCTGAAAAAGATATTGCGTGTGAAATTAGAGAAACTTCAAATGAAGAGGCTCCTGAAGAGGTGTTAGCGCTTAATCCATATCATACTTTACCTATTTTGGCTGATAGAGATCTTGGTTTATATGATGCAGGGATTATGTTGGAATATCTTGACGAACGTTTTCCTCATCCTCCTCTTCTTCCGGTATATCCTGTTTCTAGAGCAAACAGCAGAACACTTATGACAAGGATAGATAGAGAATGGTGTCCTCTAGTAGATACATTAATTACTAGGGACATTTCTGAAAAGGAATTATTGATAGTTAGAGAAGAATTGCTTAATGAAATTAGCACTGTAGCTCCAACTTTTAAGGAATTTGATTTTTTTATGAGCGAAGACTTTTCATTGATTGATTGTTACCTGGCTCCAATTTTATGGAGGCTGCCTTTGCTTGGAATCAATCTTCCATTAAACAGACATCTCAAACCTTTACTGGATTATCAAGCTAAAATATTTGCTAGACCCAGCTTCCAAGACAGTCTTTCTTTGGTCGAGAGAGATCTTAGAGACTAAAAAGAAAATAAATCTGTACTAATTTTCTGTAAGGGGATCTTTCTTTTAGTGCATGAATTAGATTGATAAAAAATGCTTCCAGTTCCCCCATTTATAGTCGCAGATTGAATCCCGGCTTGTTTAAGGATCTGCACTAACAACCATTCATGTAAAGCAGCTTGCTCCAAGAACCTTTCAAGCGATATGGATGAATCTTTTTGCATTTTCGAAGTTAGATAAATAGATATAGGCACAAATACATCTTCATAGTCTAAAAGTTGAAGGGGAGCACTTATTTCTTCCAAAGAAGAGATAAAATTTAAATATTTAAACCTATTTCCTCCATGATATTTAAGAGCTGGAATTAATGATCGGTACTCTATAGGGTTTACAAGAATTGCAATTTGTTTGAAATCGGATCTAGGTCGAGGTATAAAATTTAAGTTTTGATTTGGGCTTAGACTTGAAATATTTTTAAATCTTTTATTGCTGGAGCTAATTCCTAAAATCTCAGCGGCAAATTCTTGAGAATTGCTTGAGTTATATCTTCTTGTAATGAATTTAGTTTTTTCTCGTTTCAGGCTGTTAGCAAAGAATTCATATTCATCAGAGTAGATAATTAATATTGAATCAGAGTTTTTATTTATTTCCTCATTTATTGACTCAATCGCATCAGTATAAATACTTGAGCAGAACCCATTAATTTTTTGTGAAAGTAGATTTTTGGTAAGTAAAAATTGTTTTTTTTCATCCCAAATAATATTTATAGGAAGATTGAGTCTATAAATTAACTCTATCAACTCTGCAGAGTATTGATCATTAGGTTGTAATCTGAGGGAGTATTTTTTCTTTTTTAAAATTTTTTGATAATTTTTTTTTAATATTTTTGCGTTGTTTAATTGTCTTTTATCTAGCATTTGACTATCAATTGCTGCTTGTATTGTCTCTAGGTCATTATCAAAAAAGCTTTGATAACTTTGGATCTGCAAGAAGTCTTTTGAGTTATCTTTTTCAATTAATTCTACTGAATCTAGATTTAAATTTTTAGATGTTGTTGAGCAAGATGCTAAGATGATAAATGCTATAAAATGCTTTGGATATCTATTTTTTTTAAAAATCATTAAGTGAGTTTCATGCTTTATATAATTTGTACCCCAATTGGTAATTTAAATGATTTCTCATTAAGGTCAATTAATACTTTGATGGAAGTAGATAAGATATTTGCAGAAGATACTAGAGTTGCTGGAAAACTCTTAAAACACTTTGATATTCAAAAGAAAACAGAGTCATTTCATGAGCATAACGAGAATGAAGCTAGTGATAGAATCATACACTTAATTAAAAGTGGAGAATCTATAGCGCTTCTATCCGATGCTGGAGCGCCACTTATATCTGATCCAGGGTATCCCTTAATTCAAAGATGTATTAAGGAGGATATTTCTTTTACAGTCGTTTCAGGACCTTCATCGGTAATAAATGCAATAATTCTCTCTGGCTTACCATCAGATAAATTTCTATTCAACGGATTTTTACCTAAACAATATGAGGCAAAAAGAAAAATTGCCATCAAGTTGCAGAATGTTGATGCAACAAGTATTTTTTTTGAATCTGCAAAAAGGATAAGCAAAACCATTTCAATTTTTTCTGAGGTTCTTAGCTCGGATACCAAGATAGCAATTTGTCGCGAGATGACTAAGCAACATGAATCAATTTATAGAGGAACTATTAAAGAGGTTTTAAACCTTATTCAAAACAATGAAATTACATTATTAGGAGAGTTTGTAATTCTTGTTTATCCTGGCTCATATCTCAGTAAAGGTTTTGATTTAGATGAAAGTTTTTGTCGTCCATTTCTTGATTATTTGTCTCCAACAGATGCATCAAAACTAATTGCTAAAATTACTTCTTTCTCGAAGCAAGAAGTCTATAAATTTCTCTTAGATATTTCTAAATAGTAAAAAAAGGTATTAAAATGCCTTCGAGTTGATCGGATGGCTGCTAGCAATTTGCTAGAGGAAAGTCCGGACTTCATAGAGTAGAGTGCCAGGTAATTCCTGGGGAGCGTGAGCTCACGGCAAGTGCAACAGAAAATATACCGCCAAGAAATTGGTAAGGGTGAAATGGTAGGGTAAGAGCCTACCGCGTATTTGGTAACAAAGACGGCATTGTAAACCCCACTTTGAAGCAAAACCAAATAGGAATCCGTTTAGGCTACTCGTCTAGGATTCGGGTAGGTTGCTCGAGCAATATGGCAACATATTGCCTAGATAGATAGCCATTTAACACAGAATCCGGCTTATAGATCAACTCAACTCATTTTTTTAAAAAAAAGTGTGTAAAAGTGTGTTAAATGTAGTATAAAGTGTGTAGTAATAAATTTATACATACATTATGTTTGGTTTTACAACAATTTCGATAGACGCAAAAGGAAGGTTGGCTATCCCAGCTAAATATCGAGATCAACTCCTCGCTCAAAATGAAGAAAACATTGTTGTAACCAGAGATCCTCAATATCCAGCATTAAAAATATACCCAGGCTCGGTCTGGACTAGTATTTCTAACGAGCTTCAATCCCTGCAAGGCCTGGATCCAATTGTAAGAAACTTGCAATGGACAATTTTAGGAAATGCTAGCGTAAGTTCTTTTGACCCAACAAGTAGAATGTTGATTCTTCTTCCCTCAGAACTAAGAGAATACGCAGAGATCAACAAAGCAGAAAAAGTATCTTTTATTGGCATGGGAAATAAATTTGAAATATGGAATTACAAAAACTGGGAAATGAGACAAACAGGCGGTGCTTTATCAGCTGAAATTCTTGAAGTTGTATTGCCAGAGAGCTTAAAAACAATATCTTTTTAAAGGGGTAGAAAATGAATTGGGAAATAATTGAAGAAAATGCTGGATTAGCCAAGATTAAAGTTATTGGCGTTGGCGGCGCTGGTGGAAATGCAGTTATTCATATGATTAATCATGAAATTCAAGGAGCAGACTTTATTTGTGCAAATACTGATTCTCAAGCACTGGATAGAGCAAAGGGATCTACTATTCTGAAACTTGGAGATAATGTTACCAGAGGTTTAGGTGCTGGAGCAGATCCTCAGGTAGGAAGAGCAGCAGCAGAAAGAGATAGGGCCGCAATCGAAGAATTATTATCTGGAGCAGACATGATCTTTATTACTGCAGGTATGGGAGGCGGAACTGGTACCGGGGCTGCTCCAGTAATTGCTCAAATTGCTAAGGAGCTTGGAGCATTAACTGTAGCAGTTGTTACTAAACCATTTAATTTTGAAGGGCATAAAAGAAAAGCAGCAGCTGAACAAGGAATAGCAGAGCTAGTTGAAGAAGTTGATAGTTTAATTACTATTCCCAATCAAAAATTGATGGATATCTTAGGTAGAAAAACGTCCATGGAAGAAGCTTTTGCAAAAGCAGATGACATTTTAAAAGGAGCTGTCCAAGGCATATCTGACATAATCATGAAGCCCGGTTATATTAATGTTGATTTTGCTGATGTAAAAACAGTTATGTCAGAAAAGGGTATTGCTATGATGGGGACAGGTCAATCAAGCGCTGACGAAAGAGGCATTGATGCCGCTAGTCAAGCTGTAAGTTCAGAGCTGCTTGAAGATATTGAATTAAAAGATGCGCGAGGCATTTTGGTAAACATAACTGCAAAATCTCCAACAATGGCAGATTTTGATGAAGTGGATTCAGTAATTAGGGACTTCACTGCTGATGATGCAACTATTATTTATGGAACAGTAATGGAAGATTCAATGGATGAAGAGGAATTACTAGTGACGGTTGTAGCAACAGGTGTTAATCAGAAAACAGCAACATTAGCAGTGGATAATTCAAAAAGAGCTACAGTTAAGCTCAATCCAGTTGGGCTAGAGACACATAAAATAGATCAATCAGTCGAGTCAGGTGGCACATCGTCTGCAGAGGATATAGATTTCCTTGATGTGCCAACCTTCATGAGAAAGCAAGTAGACTAAAAAGATGCTTCATGTTCCAGTTCTGCTGGAAGAATCATTAGATTTCTTGCTGCATGATTTATCCGGAACCTATCTAGATCTAACTTTTGGTCGTGGGAGCCATTCCCAAGAAATTTTAAATAGAATCTTACCTCAGGGATCACTAGATGCTGTTGATAGAGATTCAGAAGCAGTCTCCTATGGTAAAAAAAATATAACAGATTCACGTTTTAGTATTTACCACTCAAATTATTCTGAAATTGATTCATTATTTCATCAACAGAAATTTGATGGGATATTATTAGATCTTGGAACTTGCTCAACGCATTTAGATAACCCTATTAGAGGTTTTAGCTTTCAAGGTGATGGGCCATTAGATATGAGGATGGATATATCTTCAGGTTTTAGTGCAGCTGAATGGCTAAATAGTGCCTCTGAAAAAGAAATAAGTGACATTTTGTATGAATATGGAGATGAGAAAGCATCAAGAAAAATTGCAAAAGCTATAGTGAAATTTAGGACTATTAGACCATTGGAAACGACAACTGAACTTACAAAAGCAATTGAAACAGTTCTCAAAAGAACTGGTAAAACTCATCCAGCGACAAAGTCATTTCAAGCTATAAGAATTCATGTAAACAATGAGTTACATCATTTAAAAATAGTGCTTTCAAAGTTACATAATGTACTTAAAGTCGGCGGAGTAGTAGTTATTATTTCATTCCATTCACTAGAGGACAGAATTGTAAAAAATTTCTTTAAACCTCAAATTGAAGAACTGCCTAAAGATATACCAATAAATATTTCAGTAACAGAAACATATAGGTGTATCAAGAAGAAAATAAAACCATCTACAAATGAAATTAAAATTAATCCTCGCTCTAGGAGTGCAGTGATGAGAGTTTTTTCGAAGTTATGAATAAAAATTTCTTTGTATTTCTTTTATTTATAAATATATTTTTTCTCTTATGTCTAAGTCTTGAGACCATTAAAATTAGATGGCAATTTAGTCAAGAGTATGAAAATAATGCTTATCTCCAAGTTGCAAATAATAAATTAACGGAAATAAATTTTAATTTACAAACTGAATACTATCACCTAAGTTCACCAGCAAAGGTTGAACGTCATGCCAAACAAATTTTAAAAATGGTAGAGATTAACAAAACAACTTACTTAGATTATGAAAAATAATTTTGGTCATAGTTGGCGAGCATATTTAATATATATTTTTTTAGGCATTAGCCTTCTTATCCTATTGTTTAGAATAGTAAGCCTGCAATATATTGAAGGAGACTTCTTAGCAACCAAAGGAAAGAATATGCTTGAGACTTCTAGATCAATCCCTGCGAATCGTGGGAGCATCTTGGATAGAAATAATTTTCCTCTTGCGGTATCAATCAATCAGTATGACTTATATGCTTTAAAGCATTTTTCTAAGGAAGATTTTAACAAATTAACAAATATTCTTTTTTTAAAAAAAGATTTTTCCGCTATTAAGCAGCTTAATAAAAAAACTTTAATTTTTTCTAACCTCGATTTCTCTCAATATGAGAATGTAAAAAGTCTTAATCTTTCCGGTATTGAGATTGAATCATTTCAAAAAAGGTATTATCCATTAGGTGAGCAGGCATCTACCCTAATTGGATTTGCTGGAAAAGATGGATTTGGTTTAGAGGGGCTTGAAAATATTTTGGATTCTGAGTTATCAGGGGTACCAGGTCGAGAGACCATATATAGGAATGCAAGCAGGAGACCTCAAGTGACCCAAGAGGTTATACAGGGACTTGATGCAAAATTAACCATTGATAGCAGGATTCAGTTTTATGCATACAAGCATCTTTCAAGCTTTGTTGAGGCCAATAATGCAAAAGGTGGAAGCGCGATCATTCTTGATAATATTTCTGGAGAAATTCTCGCTATCGCAAGTTACCCTTCATACAACCCCAATAGCCCAAAAAGACAGATAAAAAGAAATAGAGCCTTGGTTGATGCATTCGAACCAGGCTCAATTATAAAACCGCTAGCTTTAGCCAAG
>JBJLIA010000041.1:0-18361 GCA_045564035.1 Gammaproteobacteria bacterium
CAAAAATGGATGAAGTGATTTATGAAGAGTTTAAGGGAACTGGGAACATGGAAATTCACTTAGAAAGAAAAATTGCTGAAAAGAGAATATACCCTGCTATCAATATTAGACGCTCAGGAACTAGAAGGGAGGATCTTCTTACCAGTCCTGAAGAATTGCAGAGAATGTTTATTCTTAGAAAGATTCTGGATGACATGGAAGACTCTCAAGCAATTGAATTTTTAATTGAAAGATTGAAATCCTCCAAAACAAATGACGAATTCTTCAGCGCCATGAAAAGTGGCAATGGGAATGGAAAGAAGAAATAGTTTAGTTCAAGCTTCTGCTAAAGCTGCTTCAACCATTTCCTTATCATGAGGAGATTCTGATAAGACGCTATTTTTAAAACCGTACTCCTTCGCAAATCCTTCTATTCTCTCAGATGCAACAACCAAAACCACTTTTTGCTTTTGGTTAACTGGCAATTTTTTTATCAATACCTTTAAACTCTGATGAGTGTAGATCAAGATTACTAATTTATCTTTATCTCTAATTTGTGAAACATCAATATTTGTTTCGTCGTTAGATGCATAACAAGGAAATGTATCTATATCTGCATCGGTCATAGTCATAATGCGAGGATTTTTCTCTCCACAAAAGACCAAACATTTTTTGTAACCCATTTCTTTAATTACATTTGCTATACCAGCTGAATTAAATGTTGGTGGAATTGTTGAGCTAAGATTAAATTTTTGAAGTGTTTTTTGAGTTGCCAGCCCAATCGCAAGAATAGGCATATTTTTATAAGCAAGCAAAGCCTCTTGATAAAATTTAGCGCCACAGGTCACCGCTGATTGGCTAGTAAATATAACAACATCATAATCTTTAATATTATCGATATGTTTCAAGGCCTCAGAAGGAGGTTGAGTTTTAACAATCTTGGTGAGTGGTATGTGAATAAAATTTTGCTTGGATTTTTCAAGCAAAGAATTAGTATTTTGACTCAGATCTCCCGGCCTAGTATTTACAATCATTTATTGTTGAATAATTTCTTTTGCACCATTGCGAATTAATGTCTCAATAAAACCTTTCAAAGCATCGGTTTTATTTTCTAGATTGAATCTGACTGCCTCATTATAAACTTCAGTTCCATCTTGATTTGAGACTCTAACTTTAAGCTCGGTATCTTTGCTACCGATTTTACATAGCGCAGAGATTGGTGATAAACAATTACCTTCCAAGGAAGCAACAATTTTTCTTTCAATTTCTGTAGCTTGATAAGTAGGTTGATCATTGATCAATTTCAACAAATTGCGAATATCAGATTCCAACTCCATTGAATTAACTTCTATGCCAATTGCCCCTTGAGCTGCTGCTGGTAACATTTGATTTTCTGAAAATGTATACATATTCGGATAAACGATTTCTAATCTATTTAATGCCGCTTTAGCCACAATCAAGCCATCAAGGTTTTCAGCTTCTATTTTGTTAATTCTAGTTTGAATATTTCCTCTTATCGGCACTATGTTTAATTTAGGGTTGATGGCAAGTAACTGAGATTTTCTTCTGGGTCCAGATGTTGCAATTTTTAGATTTTTTGACAAGTCATTGATGGTTAAGCCTTCGCTTAAAAGAAGAGCATCTCCATAATCCTCTCTTGGCAAAGTTGCCACAATGCTAAATTGAGAATCTATCAATGCAGGCACATCCTTTAAACTGTGAACAGCTATGTCAGCCACCCCGTTTGCTAGAGCGGTCTCTAACTTAGATACAAATAACCCTTTGCCACCAATAGTATGCAAAGGCACATCTGTAAGATCACCTTCTGATTCCATTTCAACAATCTCACAAATACATTCGGGATTAGAGATTTTAATTCGCTCTATGCATTCATTGGTTTGAAGCATTGCAAGTGGAGAGCGCCTAGTTGCTATTCTTATCTTCATTGTAAAATCATGAGCCTCACATCCCCAATGGTTTTATCTTTCAGAATGCTCTGGGCTGTACTTAATTTGAGTTCAGTATGCTTGTTGGTTTCAAGAAACACTTTGCCGCTCTCATTCAAGACATTACTTTGATAGATTGTTCTGATTAAAATTTTATAGTCAATTTGATCGAAAGGAGGATCTAAAAAAATAATATCAAACTTTTGCTTATTTGTTTTAAGCCACTTAACAGCATCACTACATGCAGCTTGAATTTTATCCTCATAACCAAGATGATTTATATTTTTTTTAATGCTTTTGTACAAACTTTTTTCTTTCTCCACAAATGTGACATGCTGCGCGCCTCTTGATAAAGCCTCTAATCCTAAACTGCCAGTGCCAGCAAATAAATCAAGACAAGATTTATCTTCTAATTCAAATTGAAGCCAACTAAATAAAGTTTCTTTTGCACGATCAGTGGTTGGCCTTAGGGCAGGCGTAGATTTAAAAACTATTCGATAGCTCTTGTGTCTACCTCCAATTATTCTTATGCTTGACGTGTTCAATTTTTAAAAATTTTTACAGAGTATAAATTATAACGTCTATGTCTAAAGAACAATTTTTAATTGCTATGAGATTTTTAGCCGCATCGGTAAGTGTGATTTCGACAAAAGATTCATCTGGTAAGCTATATGCTATGACAGCGTCCTCAGTAACCTCTCTCACAATTGATCCTCCTTCAATTTTAGTTTGTGTAAATAAAGAAGCCAGCATTCATGACGCTTTGACTCAAGGAGAGAATTTATGCATAAATATTCTTCAAAAAAATCAGCAAGAAATCTCCAATCTTTGTAGCTCCAAGAAACTTGAATCACAAAGATTTGAGAATGATTTTTGGGATACAACTTATATTCCTTTTGTTAAAAATGCTCAATCAAATATATTTTGTAAAGTTGAAGAAACGATTGCTTACCATACCCATAAAATTGTGATTGCTAGCGTAGATAGTTCGCAAAGCGAAAACCAATTTAATACCCTAATGTACGCAGACGGAGGATACTTAGATTAGATGAGATATTTATTTATTTTTTTACTTTCATTTTCAATGCATGCAATAGAATTATCGCCTAGTGTAGATAATGCATCTGTGTATTTTATTTCTCCAAGTGATGAAGAGTCTATTTCAGGAAAGGTTACGGTTAGATTTGGATTGGAAAATTTTGGTGTTGCTCCAGCTGGAACCCAAATTTTGAACACCGGCCATCATCATTTAATTATCGATGCTGATCTGCCACCACTCAATCTTCCAATACCAGCTGATAAAAATTATGTTCATTTTGGTAAAGGTCAAACTGAAGTTGAGCTTGAATTAACAAAAGGAGAACACACGCTGCAGTTATTGCTTGGTGATTTTAGGCACATACCTCACAGCCCACCGATTTATTCTAAAAAAATTCGAATAACAATAAATTAAGAATCTAAGGCCATTGCGAGAAAGGATCTCAAATCTTTTTTTACAATTGACATTGCATCTCCAGCATTACTTCCTGCAGATTCATCAATTTTTGTATCGCCAACTAAATCCACTAAGCCATGAACCTGTGCCCAGTGACGAATACATTGTCGACTTAGATCTGTATCAGAAATCCCAGGATTTAATTCTGCGATTATTTTTATCAGCTCATCAAAGGCTGCAGATGCAGCTTCTAACAGCTCAGGAAATTCAACTTTGTCTATAATAGGGCTATGCATCAAATCATATGTATTTCTTCTTTCTAATCCAAATTTTACATAGGCCAAACCCATCTCAACAAATCTTTCTTTTGCTGTCATGTTTTCATTTTGGCCGGATGCTTGATTTAAGATTTCTCCTAGTTTCTCAAACCCCTTTTTAGAGACCTCAGCAAGAAGATCTTCTTTGGTTTTAAAATGTCTGTAGGGTGCTGTTTGGGATACATTTGCTTCTTTAGCAATAGATCTTAAGCTCATATGAGCGTGACCGTTAGCTTCACATATTTTGCATGCGCTTGAGATCAGCTCTTCTTTTAAATTACCGTGATGATATTTCATAAATTGTTTAATGTTGACAGTGAATACATTAAATATATACTATGTTTACGCTGCAAACATTATTAGCATATCATATTAATATTTATGAATAAATTTTTGAACCTGTCATTCTTTTTGCTCTTTGCTTTTGATTTATCTTCTAATTCATCGCTAGAGATCACGACAATTGAGATTCAAAATTCTTACAATATAATCCAACGCTTTCCAGGAAAAATACTTCCATTAAATTATTCAAAGTTAGCTTTTGAGGTACCTGGAAAAATTTCTGAAGTTAAGATTGATATTGGTGATGCTGTCAAAAAATATGACATATTAGCAAGGTTGGATCCTGCAGAAATGCAAGCTAACTTAAATCAAGCTCAGGCAAGATTTAATTTAGCAGACCAAGCTTTAAATAGATTTAAAGACTTAAAGTCAAAGGGGTTTATTTCTAATCAGGAATTAGATCGAGCTAATTCAGAGTTTCTGATTGCTAAAGCGCAAGTAGACTTATACTCGGTAAAATTAGAACAAACCTTTATTCGCGCTCCATTTGATGGATATATTCAAAATCGATTTCTTGATTCTGGAACAGTTGTTAGCCCAGGAGCGCCAATTTTAGAAATTATTGATTCAACAGTGGTGGAGGCTCATGTCTCTGTCCCTAGCTATATTATTGAGAACTTGGTAGAAGGGAATTCTTATAATTTTTTAATCGATAAGAAAATTTTTCCTGCAATACTTAAGCGCTTTACGAAGATGAGCAATCAAGGATCAGACAATAGATTATCCATTTTTGAATTCAATACTTTTATAAGCCCTGGATCTGTTTCTTATCTTCAGCTTCGACAAGTTAAATCCAAAACTGGAGCCTGGGTTCCTTTGAAATCTCTATCTCAAGGCACGCAAGGTTTGTGGAATATATATACAGTTACAAAAAATACTAATAACCAATTCAAGGTTGCTAGAGAAATTGTTGAATTAATTCACGTTGAGGGAGATAACGCTTATATCTCAGGAACTATATCAACCGGAGATATGGTGGTATCAGGTGGAGCCGAGAAGGTGATTGAAAATGAAATTTTAAAAGCTAATTAAATCATGATCCTGCTAAAGATTTTATTTGATAAGCCTAGGATTTTTGGCTTACTTTTAACTTTTATTTTTTTGGCTGGTATTTTTTCACTTAACACTCTTCCAAGACAAGAAAATCCGGAGCTTGCTCAGCGATGGTCCACAGTTCAAAATGTTTACCCTGGAGCATCGCCAACACGAATTGAAACACAAATTTTAGAACCACTGGAAGCTAAGCTTAGAGAGGTATATGAACTTGATGAAATTATTTCGTTTGCCTCCCAGGGATTTTCAACCACAGTGTTGGCAATTAAAGACGAGGTTCCACCATATCTGATAGAACAAGTTTGGTCTGAAGTTCAAGATAAAATGGATCAAGCATCATTTTTATTGCCTTCAGAGGTCAAACCTCAACTCATTCGAAGTAGCGGTCCCCCAATAACTCTTCTTTATTCATTAACTTGGAACGGAGAAGGAAATACTCCATTAATTCTTTTATCACGAATCGCTGAAGATCTTCGACAAACGTTAGCCTATGTTGGCGGGTCTGATAGAAGTCAAACTTACGGCGCTGCTGATGAAGAGGTGTTAGTCGAGATAGATAATGGCCAGTTGTCTGCGCTTGGTTTATCTTTTCAAGAAGTGGTCCAAGTCTTATCAGGACTTGATACAAAAAAACCAATTGGACAAATTTCTCAGAATGGTAAAGAACTCCTTATTAAGTCAAAAGATAATTTAACCAATATCTCACAGGTAGCTAACTTACCAATCAAAGTTTTCAATGATTTCGAAATTATTCGATTGGGCGATATCGCGACCTTATCCAAAAATCCTAGAGATCCGCCAGAAGAACTTGCTCTTTTTAATGGCCAAAGATCTGTGTTGGTTAATATTAGTGGAGCTTTCTCACAAAGAATTGACTTGTATGTTGATGACATTGAAGAACTTGTAAATGAATTCAGGGATCAATTACCTGCAGAAATTTTGCTCGAGAAAGTATATGACGAATCTTATTATTTCAAAGAAAAATTTAGTACTTTATATACCAGTATTCTGTTTGCAATATTAATAGTTGTCGGGATTAGTTATTTCCTTTTGGGATTTAAATCAGCTCTGATTGTGGGATCGGTTATTCCTTTAACTATTTTTTCAGTTTTGTTTGGCTGCACGCTGCTTGGACTTCCATTGCATCAAACTTCAATGACAGGAATTATTATTGCTCTCGGGTTGCTTATAGATAACGCTATCATCGTGGTTGAAGATTTTAAATATAGACGCAAATTAGGCTATTCTAGAGAGCAAGCTTCATACGAAACATTCCAACATCTATGGATACCTCTTGCAGCAGCAACCGCTACGACAGCATTATCTTTTTTTCCTATTGCGGCAGGGCAGGGACCAAGTGGAGAATTTGTTGGTGGTATGGCGAAAACAGTAATCCTCTCTATCACTTCGTCACTTTTCTTGGCTCTTTTTATTGTGCCATTACTTTTAAACTATTTAGATAAGATAAAGCTCTTTGAAAAAGATATTTTTGGTGGCAATGGTTACTCCAATGAAAAACTTGTGCAGAGATACAGGGCTATTCTTATTTGGTCATATGATGTTCCTAAAAGGGGCTTAATGATTGCAATGATATTGCCCGCATTGGGGTTTATATCTTTCCCATTTCTAAAAGCAGATTTCTTTCCAGCGCTTGATAGAAATATGTTTAAGGTCTTGGTGGAGCTACCACAAAATTCAAATGTGGAAAGTTCTGAAAAAGCAGTATTAGAGTTAAGAGATTCCATTGCACAAAGTGGTATTGTGCAAGATGATTTTTGGTTTATTGGCAGGAGACTTCCAAGAATTTTATATAACGTTATTGGCGGTGATACAGCTCTGGGTGCAAATAATTTAGCTCAAGGTGTATACATCAGTACTTCTTATCAAGAAATGGTCACGGCACTACCAAAACTTGCAAAGAGACTGACATCTGAAAATCCTGATTTAAAAATTATTGTAGATAAATTTGATTCAGGTCCTCCGGTTGATGCAGCAGTGGAGTACAGTATCGATGGGCCAGATTTAAATATATTGAGAGCTTTAGGAAAAAAATTAGAGTTAGTTATACGAGATGCTCCAGGAGTTTTCTTGACCAAAAGCGAGCTTGGTGTTGGAGCAACAAATTTGGAGTTTACCTTTAATGAATCTAATCTTGCATTAGGCTCAATTTCTAGCGATTTTTTTATTAATGAGCTAGCTATTGCAAGTGAAGGCATTGTTGTTGGTACTATGCTTGATGGAAACAAAGAGTTATCAATTAAAATTCGAGGATCGTCAACTGATTCCATAGAGTCAACGCAATTTTTATCAGTGCCCTCTCAAGATGGTTTTGATTATTCTTCAAATTATGGAGAGTTTGAGGTGACCAATCAGGCTAATTTTATTTCTCGTGATGCTGGCAAAAGACAAAATCAAATCTCAGCATGGATTTGGCCTGACTTACTCCCGTCCCAAACTGAAAAATATTTGGCAGATAAGTTAGAAACTTTTAAAAATGAACTTCCTCCAGGGTACATTTTTGAAGTTGGGGGAGAGGCTGAGGCAAGGGGACAATCTCAAGCTAATATTTTTTCATCAGCAATTTTATTCTTCGTCTTAATAATTATTGCATTGGTTGCAGCTTTAAATTCATTTAGGCAAGCCGGATTAATTTTGAGTGTTGCTTTTTGGTGCACAGGGCTTGCATTCTTGGGCCTAACAATAGGCCAAGCTAACTTTGGATTTATTGGATTGGTAGGCGCCATTGGACTGGCAGGTCTATCAATTAATGATTCCATTGTTGTTTTGTCTCATATTAAAGAGGCAAATGCGAATTCACCCATCACCAAAGAGGAACTTGTTGAAGTAATCATCAGGTCTACGCGTCATGTCATTACCACATCAGCAACCACAATAGGTGGATTTTTACCCTTACTACTTACCAGTATATTCTTTAAGCCTTTAGCTTGGGCAATGGCTGGAGGGGTTATTGGCTCCGCTGTGATTGCTTTGTTTTATATTCCTGCTTGCTACGTGATTTCAAAAAAGCTATAAATTAACATCAAGTTATTAGCGGGAAGATAGTATGAGAAGAATAATCACAGGCCACAATCAAGCAGGAAAATCAGTTATAACTATTGATAGTCCTCCAGCTAGATCAATAGGCGAGGATGTTGGCGGGTTATTTGAGATTTGGAATACTGACGGTTTGCCAGTTGATACAAAAGATAATCTTGATAGAGCTGATTCAGAAATAATTTTGTCTCCTCCTGCAAATGGAACAAAGTTTAGATATTTTCAAATAAATCCAACCCCTGAGGGTGTGTCATGGGAAGCTTTGCAAGATTTAGCTGCTGAAGCTTTTAAGAGAATTGGAGCTGCTCATCATAGGGTTGATACAAGCAAACATCCCGCAATGCATAAAACAGAAACCATTGACTACATTACTTTATTAAAGGGCGATGTTAGCCTCTTGCTCGATGAAGAGGAAGTTAGGCTAGAGCCATTTGATACTGTCGTTCAGCGAGGCACGAATCATGCTTGGGTAAATCATAGTGATGAGCCCGCATTGCTGATAGCAGTCTTGATTGATGCAGAGTTAAAGGATTAAACTGAAAAGAGAAATTTCTAGATTATTTATATGTTTGAAGTAAAGCCAATTGCAACATGCCTAGGAGCAGAATTGCATGGAGTAGACCTTTGTCAAACTCTCTCTACAGAGGTATATGCTGAAATTAGAAGATTGCTCATAGAGCACCAAGTTATTTTTTTTAGGGATCAAGACATATCCTCAGCTCAGCATAAAGAACTTGCTGAATCTTTTGGGCCGGTTCAAACACATCCTGCATATGAAACAGTAGATGGATTTCCAGAGATTACCATCTTGGAAAGCACCTCTGATAAACCTTCCAAAATTGAGGTGTGGCACTCAGATATGACTTTTCGCAAACATCCTCCTCTTGGATCTGTCTTAAGATCAAAGATTTGTCCGCCAAAAGGTGGTGATACCATGTGGGCAAGCATGACTGCTGCATATGAAGGCCTATCAAAGAATATGCAGAAATTTCTTTCAAATTTAGAGGCTGAGCATGATTTTAGCTATGGTTTTAAAGAAAGCTTGGCTGAGCCAGGGGGAAAGGAACGTCTTGCTAAGGCTGTAGAAGAGAATCCTCCTGTTCAGCATCCTGTAATTAGGGTTCATCCAGAAAGCAATCAAAAGGTAATTTTTGTAAATGCATTATTTACAACAAAAATCATTGGATTGCCGGAGAAAGAAAGTTCTGCAGTATTACAATTTTTATTTGATCATGTAATTACTGCTGAATATACATGTCGCTTTAGGTGGGAGCCAAATTCAATTGCTATATGGGACAATCGAAGCACTCAACACAAGCCAATTAATGATTACTTTCCATCCCATAGATTATTGGAAAGAGTAGCAATTGATGGCGATAAACCTTATTAAATTATTTTCTAAGAAAATTTAATAAAGTGTTAGCTACCTCCAGCTCATCAGTTTTCATGTCCAAGGTTTCACAAGCATATTTATGCTTAGTATTTCCAATTTGATCTTTTCTAAAGTCATATATCATTCGCGCAAATTTTCTATCCAATTCAATGTGACCCTGGGTACAAAAAATATGATTCTCAATTAAAAACATACCAATTGGACATGAAGCTGATTCTGCAATTAAAGTTGCATTTCTGGGAAGCTTGTCCACTTCATCTTGATGGCTGAAAACCAGATTATATTTCTTATCCTTATCCCCATATTCTATAGCCTGATTATTTAATAAAATTGAATCAACGCCGGCATGCCATCCCATTGGAGATTTTCTTACTGATCCACCCAAAGCTTCAGCGATAATTTGATGACCAAAACATACGCCGATCAACTTTTTTTTATTTTGATCTAATTCTTTAATAAATTCCTTGAGAGCATATATCCATGGCACATCATCATAGGAGCTAGCTTTGCTCCCAGTTATTAAATAGGCATCACATTCATTGATATTGGGAGGGTACTCACCGAACTGAACTTCATATGTTTTGAATTGAATTTTGGGATCTACAGCCCAAAATACTTTGGAGAACATTTCAGGATATTGACCAAATTTTTCAGCTCCATCTATTTGGACAGTATCTGAGTTAAGGATTCCTATTTTCATAAATATTATTTTTACTTAATGTAGTATATTCAATTCATGAAAAGCAATAGACTTATTTGCTACCTTGTCGCATTAGCTTCAATCCCTTTGTCAGCAACTGGAATCGATGCCTCAATCAACAACACTATTCAACCTTTAACAAACATCTTATCTAGTTTCATTTTTTATGAAGTTGAAATTTTTGGTGCGCCTATGCCGCTTATAGTTTTATGGTTAATTGGAGCCGCCATTTTTTTTACTGCCTACTTTAATTTTTTAAATCTTCGCGGATTTAATCATGCTTTTCAATTATTAAGAGGAGATTACTCAAGCCCAAATAATGAAGGTGAGCTAACACATTTCCAAGCATTGTCTACTGCTGTTTCAGGTACTGTCGGAATAGGAAATATTGCAGGAGTAGCTATTGTTATTTCTATTGGCGGACCGGGCGCTACATTTTGGCTGGTTATAGCTGGCTTCTTGGGAATGTCTACAAAGTTTGCAGAATGCGTAGCGGGTGTTATGTATAGAAAAGTTAATCCCGATGGCAGTATTTCTGGCGGACCTATGTATTATCTAGAGGCAGGATTACGTCAAAGAAATCTATCTTGGCTTGCAAAGCCAATGGGGTTATTTTATTCAATGGCAATAGTTGTTGGATGCTTGGGAATAGGCAATATGTTTCAATCCAATCAAGCCTTCCAACAATTTATCTTTATTACTGGAGGAGATACTAGTTTTTTTTCTGATAAAGGGTGGCTTTTTGGTTCAATTCTAGCTGGAATAGTTGGGCTCGTGATCATTGGTGGTATTCAAGGGATTGCACGCGTTACCTCTAAACTAGTGCCATTTATGACTCTCATTTATGTTGTAGGTGCTTTGCTTGTGATCATAATAAATGCAGATAAAGTTCCTTGGGCAATTTCAGCAATCTTTACAGAAGCATTTAATCCAAGTGCTATGAGTGGAGGAATGTTAGGCATTATGATCTTAGGCTTTCAGAGAGCAGCATTTTCAAATGAAGCTGGAATTGGTTCAGCTGCTATTGCTCACGCCACCGTTAAAACTCAAGAACCAATAACCGAGGGTTATGTTGGTTTAATGGAACCTTTTATAGATACAGTGGTGATCTGCACTCTTACCGCTTTGGTAATTTTGACTACGGTATATGAGCCCTCAATGGTAAATGAAGGAATTCAGGGAATTGCTTTGACCTCTCAAGCTTTTAGCAGCACCTTGAGCTGGTCAGTGCTACCACTTTCTTTTATCGCAATTTTATTCGCATTTTCAACAATCCTTTCTTGGTCATATTATGGCTTGAAAGGCTGGACATATATTGTTGGAGAATCCGTATGGGCAGAAAATATTTTTAAAATATTTTTTTGCATTTTTATAGCCCTTGGCTGCATGATTAACTTAAGTGCAGTTTTAGAGTTCTCTGATGCCTTGATTTTTATTGTAGCTCTTCCAAATATTTTAGGCCTATATATCTTAGCTCCTATAATTAAAATTGAGCTTACAAGTTATCAAAAAAGATTAAAAAGTGGAGAAATAAAAAATTACAGAGAGTTATGATTAAAGGTTATTGCGATCCAAAATTTCAAAAAGTTTATGATGCTTTTTCTAATTCTATTGAAAGTGGATTTGAAACTGGTGCCGCACTTTCAATTGAACATAAAGGCAATATCATTGTAAATCTGTGGGGCGGATATCAAGATGCAAATAAAACTAAAACTTGGGAAGAAAACACACTGGTAAATGTTTTCTCAGTTTCCAAAGGGGTAACAGCAACTTGTGTATCAAGGCTAATCGACCAAGGTAAATTAGACCCAGAAAAAAGGGTTGGCCATTATTGGCCTGAATATAGCTGTAACGGTAAAGAAGAAACTAAGGTTAGTGATTTGTTATGTCATAGAGCTGCAATGTTCGGATTTAAAGAAGGCATACCAATAGGCTCATTTCAAGATTGGAGTAAGTTTACTCAGCAGCTTCAATCACAATCTCCTTATAGGAAACCAGGGATTTCTCAGGGATATCATGCATTAACATTTGGCTGGTTAGTTGGTGAATTAATAAGAAGAGTAGATGGACGTTCGGTTGGTCAATACTTCAAAGAAGAAATAGCAGAGCCATTAAACATTGATTTTCATATCGGCCTTGCTGAGATAGATTTTATGAGATGTGCAGACATGCTAATGATTGAAAGAGATAGCATGCAACTTCCAGGACAGTTTCTAAGATATGTTCCAAGCTTTCTTTTGCCAAAAAGGCTTAAAAATTTTAAGACCGCTCTAATAAGTGGAGATTTTCTAGAGGCTTTCCAAGAAAGAGAGAATGAAGATCCTAATTTTGTTAACTCTTTTGATTGGCGGACCGCAGAAATTCCTTCAGCAAATGGTCATGGAACTGCTAAAAGTTTGGCAAGGCTCTATGGTATTTTGAGCAACGGGTGCACAAGAGATGAAATTTCTATTATGAGTGAAGTATCTCTTCAACATGCCATAACCCCTCATTCCAGTGGCCCTGATTCTGTACTGTTTGGCGCTCCAATAAAATTTGGACTTGGTTATGAGCTGGCTCAAGGTATAGCTACAGTGGGAAATATTTCTCCCACTTTAAACAATAAAATGTTTGGTCATGCAGGAGTCGGAGGTGCAGTTGCATTTGGCGACCCTGAAAAAGGCATTGGTTATGGTTTTATATGTAATCAGCAACACAACCCAAAGGAATTATACCGTACCAGCAATCTTCTAACAGAAGAGCTATATTCAATAATCTCTTAACTTTAGATTAGTTTTGATTGGGTCGAGGGGCCTTTCTGGAAAAGAAATTCCATGAAGATGGCTCTGAAATTTCAATTATTGAACCTCCATTTATCTCAATAACCCTTTCTATATCTTCCATTAATTCGAAATAACCAAGGACTTCGTAACACTCTCTAATAATTTGCAAAGCTCGCATATTTTCAGATGTGTTGGGGATATTTTCAATCACATATTTTGCTCTTCGAAGGGCAGCTACATATGCCTTTCTTTTTAGGTAATACTCAGCTGCAACTAATTCACTTTTTGCAATTAAACTCCTTAGATATACTAATCTTTGAGAAGCGTATGGAGCATATTGGCTTTGGGGGAAACGAGTTAAAAATTCGGATAGTTCACCAAAAGCTTGTTTTGCGCCTGAAATATCTCTATTTGAGAGATCTGATTTGAACACTCGGGCAAACACACCCTTATCTCTAGTGTAACTAGCTATCCCTCTCATAAAATACGCATAATCAATGTTTGGATGTCTAGGATTCAGACGTATAAATTTTTCAGCTGCCTCGTGTGAAGCTTCATCTTCACCGTTCATGTAATAGGCATAAATTAACTCAGATTGCGCCTGTTCTGCGTATCGACCAAAAGGATATCTTGCTTCAATTGCTTGGAGCGACTCAATAGCAGAAAAGAAATTATTTGCTTTCATTCTTCTCTGAGCCGTATCGTAATAAACCTTTTCAGGCCGTTCCATGAGAGGCGCATCAGAATTACAACTTGTAATTAAAAGCGGAAGAATAATTGCAGCCGCTAGATTAGCTTGTAAATATTTTGTTATTTGTATCATGGGTACTGTATTTTACATTTATTCAAGCATTTGGGTTAATTCAATTACTTTAGATTGTAAGATAGTGAAAAAGTTTTTAGATTAGACATATGATCCAGAAAAATATCAATGAAGAGCAGAATAATTCAAGACTTGATCAAGCTGCTACTATTTTATTTAAGGATTATTCACGGAGTCAAATTCAAAGATGGATATTGCAGGGCAATCTGTTGGTAAATGGAGAAATTCTAAAAGCAAAAGATAAAGTTCATACTGGCGATGAGATTTCTTTAGATCCAGTATTTCAGAATAGGGTCTCGTGGGATGGAGAGGACATACCTATTAATGTAATTCATGAAGAAGACGATTTTTTAATAATTAATAAGTCGCCTGGACTTGTAATGCATCCGGGGGCAGGATGTCATGCTGGTACTCTGGCTAATGCTCTGGCATTTCATTTTCCTGATTTAAAACAATTACCCCGATGCGGCATAGTTCATAGGCTTGATAAAGATACTTCTGGATTATTGGTGGTTGCTAAAAATGAAAAATTTAGAAACTTTTTTGTTAATCAGCTTCAAGAAAGAAAAATTTACAAGCAATATGAGGCACTGGTTGTAGGTCAGGTGATTGGAAGTTTCTCAATAGATGATCCTGTAGAAAGAGACCCAAGAAATAGAGTAAAAATGAGGGTGGCTGATTTAGGAAGAGATGCGGTGTCACACGTTTCTTTAATCAAATTTTACAAAGGTTATTCTCATCTATCTATTGAGATTGAAACTGGAAGAACGCACCAAATTAGAGTTCATTTGAGTCATCAAAAGCTTCCGATAATTGGTGATGGATTGTATAACCCCAGAAATTTAATTGCCAAGAATACTTCAGAAAGTTTAATCAAATACATCCAACACTTTTCTCGACAAGCATTGCATGCATCAAAGATTAGATTTCCTTCATTTTCAAAGGATAGTTTTTTTGAATTTCAAGCAAATCTTCCTGAAGATATGCAATCCTTGATTAAAAAAATGGAATAACCGCTAAAGCCTTTCCAATCAGCCAAAAAACTTGTTTTTAGTCACAATTAATGTATAAAACGATTTACTTTAAAGTAAAAATTTTGAATTCATGAAACTTTCAGGCGGAGATCTGTTATTACGCGCTCTCAAAGATGAGGGGGTTAAATTTATTTTTGGCTACCCTGGTGGCGCAGCTCTGCACATCTATGACTCCATTTTTAGACAAAAGGCTTGCGACCATATTTTAGTGCGTCATGAACAGGGGGCAACTCATGCTGCAGATGGTTATTCTCGTGCAACAGGTAAACCAGGTGTTGCTCTAGTAACTTCAGGGCCTGGAGCTACTAATGCAATTACTGGGCTTGCTACAGCTTATATGGATTCTATTCCACTTGTTGTTATTTCTGGACAGGTCCAAAGCCACCTAATTGGTACTGATTCTTTTCAAGAAACAGACATGATTGGAATTTCTCGACCGATAGTAAAACATAGTTTCATTGTTCAAAATACGAAAGATATTCCGCGCATAGTCCAAGAAGCCTTTCATATAGCAACAACAGGAAGACCTGGTCCGGTTGTCATAGATATTCCTAAAGATAAAACAGATCCATCTAAGCTTTATGAATATAAACGAGCTAAAGAAATCTCCTTGCGTTCTTATCAGCCACAAATATTGCCGCATCCAGGGCAAATTAAGAAGGCCAGTAAAAATATATTATCTGCCGAGCGTCCGGTAATTTATGCCGGTGGAGGAGTAATTTTAGGAAACGCTCATAAGGAATTGATAGCTCTTAACAAGCTAATTAAAGTGCCAGTCACAAATACACTTATGGGACTTGGAGCATATCCTGCAAACGATAAATATTTTATGGGAATGCTTGGAATGCATGGAACTTATCAGGCTAATATGGCGATGCATAATGCAGATGTAATTATTGCAATAGGCGCAAGATTTGATGATCGAATTACTAATACTCCCTCACTATTTGCCCCTAAAGCTAGAATTATTCATATTGATGTAGATCCTGCGTCTATCTCAAAAATAATTAACGCAGACATACCAATAGTTGGCCAAGTAAAAGATTCTATTGCTGCTTTGATTAAAGAAATTAAACGCTCAAAACTCAAAATTGATTCAGATGCTCTTGATGAATGGAATTCTCAAATTTCCACTTGGCGTGCCAAACACGGTCTTGATCATGAGTTATATCTTAAGAAGAATAAATCTAAAATGATTCTTCCGCAGGTTGTTGTGCAAGAACTTTATCACGCAACAAATGGTAATGCCTGGGTTACCTCTGACGTTGGTCAGCATCAAATGTTTGTAGCTCAGTATTATCATTTTAATAAGCCTAGGCGATGGGTAAATTCTGGTGGGCTGGGGACTATGGGTTTTGGTTTGCCGGCAGCCATGGGAGTTAAATTAGCTTTTCCAAAGGATGAAGTTGTCTGTGTCACCGGTGAGGGCAGTATTCAAATGTGCATTCAAGAGCTTTCAACTTGCCTTCAATACAATCTCCCAATAAAAATCATTAATATAAACAATGAGGCTCTAGGAATGGTCAGACAATGGCAGGATATGAACTATGGCGGAAGGCACTCCGCAAGCACATACTCAGATTCTTTGCCAGATTTTGTAAAGCTTACGCAATCTTATGGGCATGTTGGTTTAAAGGTTACTAAGAAATCGCAACTTAAAAAAACATTAGAAAAAGCTTTTGCAATGAAAGACAGATTAGTTTTTGTTGATGTTTATGTTGACCCAAATGAACATGTTTATCCTATGCTTGTTGCTCCTAATGGCAGCATGAAAGATATGTGGATTAAAAAAAATACCAAAACATGAAAAGAATTATATCAATATTAATCGAGAATAAGCCCGGAGCTCTTGCGAGGGTAGTTGGCCTATTTCATCAGCGCGGCTATAACATTGAAACCCTTAATGTAGGACCAGTTTTTGATGGAAGTTATTCTAGGATGACAGTTACAACCAGAGGATCAGAGAATGATGTCGAACAAATAACAAAGCAAATAAATAAAATTATTGATGTTATAAAAGTTTCAGATTTAACCGAGGGCGATCATCATGAATATGAATTTATTATGATCAAGTTTAAACAAAGTGAAAAAATACAAAAAATTTTGAAGGGTTTAAATGGAAAAATGCATGAAAAAAATAAAGATGCGATGGTCATGTCTGCATGGGGCCCATCAAGTGACATAGAAATTGCTATTAAAGCAATTGGGAAAGCAAGCCTGCTTGAGATAGCCCGATCTGGAAGTATTGGCTTACATGAAGGTGAAAAGGTTTTAAAAATTTAGGAGAAAATAAGAATGAAAATTTTTTATGATGATGATGCTGATATCTCAATTATTCAGAAACTAAAAGTTACGATAGTTGGGTACGGTTCTCAAGGACATGCTCATGCAAATAATCTTCATGAGTCTGGTGTAGAGGTAACTGTTGCATTGCGAGCAGGATCTTCGTCATGGTCCAAAGCAGAGAACGCTGGGCTTAAAGTAGCAACTGTTTCTGATGCAGTCATTGAAGCCGACCTAGTGATGATATTAGCTCCCGATGAATTTCAACAAGGTTTGTATGAATCTGAAATTAAATCTAATTTAAAACCTAACGCAGTTTTAGCGTTTGCACATGGGTTTAACATCCATTTTAAGAAAATTATCCCAACGGAGGATACCTCAGTAATTATGATTGCTCCTAAAGGTCCTGGACATACCGTAAGAAGTACCTATATAAATGGTGGCGGTGTTCCATCTTTAATTGCAATATATCAAGATGGCACAAATCCAAATAATCATAGTGCAAAAGAGATTGCTCTTTCATATGCTAAGGCTAATGGAGGAACTAGAGCCGGTGTTCTAGAGACCTCATTTAAAGAAGAGACTGAAACAGATTTATTTGGTGAGCAAGCTGTTTTATGTGGAGGCATGACTGAGTTAATTAAAGCGGGTTATGAAACTCTAGTTGAAGCTGGGTATAGCCCAGAAATGGCATATTTCGAATGCTTGCATGAAACAAAACTGATTGTAGATTTAATTCATGAGGGTGGAATTACAAATATGCATTATTCCATTTCCAATACTGCCGAATTTGGAGACTATGTTAGTGGCCCTAAGGTCATCACAGATGATACAAAAGAAGCCATGAGAGGAATATTAAAACGAATCCAAACTGGTGAATTTGCAGATAATTTTTTAAATGATTGTCGACAAAGCAACGATGGGTCAGGTGGTCCTATTATGAAAGAAAAGCGTCAAAATACTGCTTCTCACTCAATTGAGCAAGTTGGTGCAGAGCTTAGATCAAAGATGAAATTTCTTCATTCCGAACGCCTAGTGGATAAAGATAAAAATTAGTTATAAAACTGGTTGATATTTACACCTAAGGGTATACAATTCTCCGTTCCGGCCTAGAGTCGGCAAGTTCTTTTAACATATTTGGTTACTCGTGTGGGTGTTCAAAATACGAGATATATATTTTTAGTTATTTTTAATATTTTATAAAAGTAACACAACATGATTTTAATTGAAGAGTTTGATC
>JBJLIA010000042.1:0-15506 GCA_045564035.1 Gammaproteobacteria bacterium
CGAACTCACGCCAATGGTAGTGCAAGGTCTCCTTGTGTGAGAGTAGGTAATCGTCAGGCTTTTTTCTTTGAAAGGCTCTCAGATTTATCTGAGAGCCTTTTTTTTGTATTAAAATAATAAAATGGATATTATTGAAATCTCTGATCGAATGGAACTTGAAAAACTTGTTACTGATTATGCAACTGCTGTAGATACTAAAAATTTTCATGAGTTCAATAATTTATTTACAAAAGATGCGCATATTGATTACACAGCAGTTGGAGGAATAGCGGGTAGCCTTAAAGAAATAATTAAGTATTTAGAAACAGCCTTAGATCATTTTCCTAATTATCAGCATCTAATTTCAAATATATCATTAACTTTAAATGGTAATTCAGCTTCTGGGAAAGTAATGTGCTTTAATCCAATGCAAACAAAAGACGAGCAAGTCTTTTTTTTAGGAATGTGGTATCAGGACACCTATGAAAAAATAAATGATAAATGGTTTATTTCATCAAGAGTTGAGGAGAGCTCTTGGGCACATAACGTTCCAAGTTTCATTAATACTAAGCCTCAAAAATGATTATTGGTCTGACTGGCGGTATTGGATCGGGTAAATCAGCTGCAGCAAATTTCTTTCAAAATGAAGGTATTAACGTTATAGATGCAGATAACTTAGCGAGAGAAGTTATTTCCATTGGCACACCAGGATTTAGCAGCGTAGTAGATTACTTCGGAGAAAGAATTATTGACATTGATGGCTCGATAAATAGAGCCAAGTTAAGGGAAGAGGTTTTTGATAACGAGCAGAAAAAAAAGGTTTTAGAGTCCATCACTCATCCCTTAGTAAGAGAATTGATGGCTGAGAAAATTCAGGCTTTCAAGTCTCTATACTCAATTATTATGGTCCCGTTAATTTTCGAAACAAAAAGTACCAATGCTTATAATAGAATTTTAGTTATCGACTGTGACTCCCATCTTCAACTTGAAAGAGCAACATCACGGGATGACAACTCAAAAGAGCAGATACAAAAAATTTTAGATTTTCAGTGCTCTAGGGAGCAAAGATTAAGTATCGCTAATGATGTTATATCCAACAATGACTCATTGGACAATCTACAAGCTAGGTGCCTCGCAATGCATAAATTTTATTTGGGATTGTGCAACACATGAAAAAGGATTGCCCACAATGTAAAAAAGATACTGATTTAAGCTCAACTAATATTTACCGTCCTTTTTGCTCAGAGAAATGCAAATTGATAGATTTTGGTACTTGGGCTAATGAAGAAAAGCTATTTAGCAGGCCTATTGAATCAGAAGATTTCTACGAAGACTAAGCTGAATTAAACTATTCTCCATTCACCAGTCTCCAATAACGGCTTGGCTTTTTTGTATTTTAAATCCTTGGTTTCCTTTCCGTTAGTAATTGTGACAATTTCATTTCTTTGTAACTTAGGCTCATCTGTTTGTATGGTTTCAACCTTAACGAATTGGTCTGGTTCGGCATTCTGATTATTTCCTATCACCGGTGCAATTTGCTCTTGCTGCAGTTTCATTTCTCTATTTTTCTGGGCTTCGCGCGATCTTGCTTCTAACTCTTGTATCTCTTCCTCGCTTGCAAGCTCAATTCTAAATAGAACTTTAATTGCTTCGGTATTAATTTCATTTAGCATTACTTCAAACATTTCATATGCTTCACGTTTATATTCATTTTTAGGATTTTTTTGAGCATAAGCTCTTAGACCAACACTTTGTCTTAAGTGATCCATTTCTGCTAAATGATCTTTCCAATGAACATCTAAAATTTGTAGCATTACCTGCTTTTCAAGTTGGGCTAAGTTGTCTTTAATCTTTAGATATTTTTCTTGGTATTTTTTTGCTGCGTTATTTGCAATCAGATTTGCAATAGTGTCTGGTGTCAATTTTTGGTCATCTCTAACCTTTGCTACAAGATTTTCTTCAATGAAGTAATGATCTAAAAGATATTTATCTAATTCCGCAAGTCTCCATTGGCTCTCAACTGAATCCAAAGGGACGAAATCATTAGAAACCGAATGCATTTCTTCGAAAATTAAATCGTCGATTGCTTCAGATATATTGTCTTCATTCAGAAGTTGGTTTCTTAGTGAGTAAATAGCTTGTCGCTGGTCATTTGCAACATCGTCATATTCTAGTAGGTTTTTTCTTATATCAAAATTTCTACTTTCTATTCTTTTTTGAGCATTTTCTATGCCACGAGAAAGCATTTTATGTTCAATATGATCTTCGCCCATCCCAATTTTTTCAAATAGACCTCTTCGGCTATCAGATATAAATAATCTGAGTAAATCATCTTCTAGAGACAAGAAAAACTTTGAAAAACCTGGATCTCCTTGTCGTCCTGATCTACCTCTTAGCTGATTATCAATTCTGCGGGATTCATGTCTCTCAGTGCCAAGAATATGTAAGCCTCCAGCATCAAGAACTGCTTGATGTCTTTTTTCCCATTCGCCATCACCTGCATTTTCTTTTCCACCTAAAACTATATCTGTACCTCTTCCAGCCATATTTGTTGCTATCGTTACTACGCCTGGACGCCCAGCATTTGCAATCACTTCTGCTTCTTTTTCATGTTGTTTTGCATTGAGAACTTGATGAGATATATTTTTTTTATTCAACAAAGCTGAAACTATCTCTGATGATTCCACAGAGGCCGTACCAACTAATATTGGCGCATCCTTTTTGCGTAATAGCTCTATTTCTTCAATCAAGGCTTTAAATTTTGCATCATGAGTAAGAAAAACTAAATCATCATTATCTTCTCTAGCCATTGGCTTATTTGTTGGAATAATTGAAACATTGAGCCCATATATTTGCGCAAATTCTGCTGCTTCAGTATCAGCGGTGCCTGTCATTCCAGAGAGCTGATTGAATAGCCTGAAAAAGTTTTGGTAAGTTGTGGATGCAAGAGTCTGAGATTCTCTCTGAATAGGAGAATTTTCCTTACATTCAAGAGCTTGATGAATACCCTCACTCAATCTTCTACCTGGCATTGTTCTACCAGTATGCTCATCAATTAAAAGAACTTCTTGATCTCTTACTAAGTAGTGAATATTTTTTTTAAATAAAAACGCAGCTTTTAAAGTAGCATTGACATAACGCATAATCTTTAAATTACTCACCGAGTAAAGACTATCTTCTGATTGAAGCAATCCTAGCTCCTCAAGATGCCTCTCAACAAACATATAACCATCATCAGTCAATTCTATAGACCTATTTTTCTCATCAATAATATAATGACCTCTCTCATCCTCAGAAAGAGGTTCATCTTCAGTACCCTCTCTTAATTGTTCTTTGAGAGTTGGAATAATCTTTTTAATTTGAACATAGTAATCAGCACTCTCATTTGAGGGGCCAGAAATAATTAAAGGTGTTCGGGCCTCATCAATTAGAATTGAATCAACTTCATCCACGATCGCAAAATCTAACGAACATTGGACTTTATCTTCAGAACGAAGAGCCATATTATCTCTTAAGTAGTCAAAACCTAGTTCACCATTAGTGGCATAGATGACATCGGATTGATACGCAGATTTTTTTTCTTCTGATGATTGATTCGAATAAATAACTCCAACTGTCAGCCCAAGACCTTCGTATATTGGCCTCATCCAGTCAGCATCTCTTTGAGCAAGATAGTCATTTACCGTAACCAAGATCACTTTCTTATCATTGATAGCATTAAGATAGGCTGGAAGGGTAGCAACCAAAGTTTTACCCTCTCCAGTTTTCATTTCAGCAATATTTCCTTCTGAGAGAGCAATGCCTCCAAGCATCTGAGAGTCAAAATGTCTTAGACCTGTTGCCCTTAGACTTGCTTCTCGAGTAGCAGCAAAAGCATGGGCCAATAGATCAAAGCCCTTATCTTTCGATAATTCTTTTAGCTTGCTTCTCAGATTGACCAACTCATCATCACTTAGTTGTTGATAATCTTCTTCAAGCTGATTGATCTGATCCACAGATACTTGCATACGCTTTAATGCGCGTTGATTGCTGCTTCCAAATATTTTGGTTAAAAATGACATGGATTTAATTACTAATGATTATATTGTTCTGCTCATAGCTATATCGCATCCCCAAAAGGTGCTCTTGCATATGATATGGGAGCAATTGAAGAATCTTCAAATGTGACTACTTCCCATGCATCCTCTGATGCCAATATTTTTCTTAATAATTCATTATTAAGTGAGTGGCCAGATTTGTAACCAGAAAATTGACCAATAAGATTATGGCCAAGAAGGTATAAATCACCAATGGCATCGAGCATTTTATGTTTCACAAATTCGTCATCGAACCTGAGACCTTCTTCATTAATAATGCCATCATCACCAACAGCAATAGCATTAGCGACGCTAGCTCCTAATGCCAAACCTTGAGATTGAAGGCTATCCATATCTTTTATTGAACCAAAAGTTCTTGCTCTACAAACTTCTTTGACGAATGTGGTAGAGGAAAAGTCAATCGATGATTTCTGAGCATGCTGTTGAATTGTTGGATCATCAAAGTCAATTTCAAATGAAACTTTAAAACCATCAAATGGTTTAATTGCTGCATAAGTATCACCTCGCTCAACGCGAACTTCTTTTTTTACTTTGATAAATTTTTTCAATTTATCTTGTATCTCTAATCCAGCTGATTGTATTAAAAACACAAACGGGCTTGCACTTCCGTCCATGATAGGAATTTCAGGACCATCTACTTTGATAATGCAGTTATCGATGCCAAGACCTGCAATTGCAGATAATAGATGCTCAATAGTTCCAATTTTATAACCCTCTTTAAACAGGGCAGTTGAAAGGGTCGTATCACCAACATATTCAAATATTGCTGGGATACTTATTTCAGGGTCTAGATCAGTCCTAATAAAAGTAATGCCAGCATCTATTGGAGCAGGCAAAAGCTCTAGTGTCATATCTTTACCACTGTGAAGACCAACTCCAACAGCTTTTATAGGATTTTTTATAGTCCTTTGGTTAAGCATGTTAATTAATTCAAAGATTTATATAGTTAGAACATTGTAAATGAATTTTATACTAACTTCTGCCTGGCAATCTCAAAAAGTATCACTCCAGTAGCTACTGAGACATTTAAACTATTAATTGTTTTATTTTTTGATAATGTACAAATGAGCGAACATTTCTCTAACGTTTTTTCTCTTATGCCGTCTTCTTCAGAGCCCATAATCGCCAATATGGGTTTGTTCAAGTTTAATTCAGTATGAACGGAGTCTGCATGTTCGCTTGTTCCTAAAATGAGATATCCCAACTTTTCAAAGTGCTTCAAACTATTAATTAAGTTAGTCACTGTAAAGATATTAATTGACTCGGTGCCACCAGCAGAAACCTGCCTTACCAATGGTGTAATTGGGGAGCAATGATGCTTGTTAATAATTACTCCCGCAGCATTGCTTGCTGCTGCAGATCTGATGCACGCACCAAGGTTACGGGGATCAATAACATTATCGATAACCAAAAATGTAGGATTTTGATGTTGAATACTTGCTTCATATTTTTTAAGATCAGCCAGCCCAAGGCTTACTTCATTTTTAAGAATTGCTTCAGGATGTTGCGTCAAACTTTTTTTCCTTTCTACCGATACTGAAAGTCTTTTAGCCATAGTAATTAAATTAACTGCTCTATCATCATTGCGATTGGCAGGGATAAAGATTTTTTTTATATTTTCAGGAGAAAGCTTTAATAGCATCTCAATGCTATGAAAGCCGACTCTAAGATTTTCAGAATTCTTATTTTCCATTTGAGATTATTAGATTAATCTTCCTCTCCAGAGGAAAGATGGCAGCAATTTCAACTTTAATTTTTTGGCCAAGCTTATAAATTTTACCTCGTCGTTTTCCTTTGAGAGCATTGCGATCTTGCAAAAAATAATAACGGTCATCTGGTAAGTCAGACACATGTAATAGACCTGAAATAAAATATGGTTCCAAGTTTATGAATAAACCAAAATCTGTTACACCAGTTATTACCCCATCCATTGTTGAGCCTATTTTTGTTTTTAGGTATTCACAGATTAGAACTTGCTCTACCTGTCGGGATGCTTTTTCAGCGCGCCTCTCTAGCATAGATGAGTTTTCACATTCATCTTGTAGCTCTTTTTGCCTTATTTGAGGTTTTTTATTAGCTAGAGATGAGTTGATTAGTCTATGAGCCAATAAGTCAGGATATCTTCTTATGGGAGAGGTAAAATGAGAGTATTGATTAAGCTGCAGACCAAAATGACCCAGGTTATTTGTTGAATACTCAGCCCTGGCTAAGGTTTGAAGCACTAGGATCTGCCCTGTGTCATCATTCTTTTGATTAGCTTGTTTAAGGCAGAAGTTTATAACCTCTAAAGGCGAGAATTTTTTTACCATTTTAGCTGAGATATTAAAGTGTTTTTTTTAGTACCTCAAGCTTACTGGGATCTGGGTCTTCATGAATTCTATAAACTCCAAGACCTAAACGCTCCTGCATAAATTCTGCAGCAGATTCATTGGCAAGCAGCATAGATTCCTCAACAAGCTTATGTGCAAAAAGAGGTTTTTTAATAACTATGTTTTCCACTTCTTTATTTCTATTCAACTCCAAAATTGCTTCTTTAGGATTTATCTCTAGGGCCTTTCTTTGATTACGAAGTTTTAATCTAAGATTGGTAAGATCAAAAAGGCGCTTAATTGATTTACTAACCATAGCTTGTTTGATACTAGATGATCCCTTGAGGTGTGTTTCAGCCTGCTTGTAAGTTAATCGAGCTTTTGAATTAATTAAACCGCTGTAAAATTTATATTTCTTTCTTGTGCCATCCATGCCAATAGACATTTCACATATCATTGCGCATCTATCCTCGTTAGGTCTGAGAGAGCATATGCCGTTTGATAAATTCTCTGGCAGCATAGGAATAACTGTTTCTGGAAAGTAGATAGAGGTGCCTCGTTTCTTTGCTTCTTGATCTAATTTTGAGCCAGGCTCTACATAGTAAGAGACATCTGCAATAGCTACATAGAGCTTATATCCATTATTATTTCTCTCACAGTAAATAGCGTCATCAAAATCTTTGGCATCTTCACCGTCAATGGTTGCAAAGGAAAGCTTTGTTAAATCTCTTCTATAGTTTGTAGTTTTAGTCTTCTCAGCAACATGTTTTGCTTCATTCAGAAGATCTTTAGGCCATTCTGATGGCAACTCATACATTGATATGGCATCTTGGATTGCTTCTTTATACATTAATTTTTGCAGCTATTGTAATTTGAGCCTGATGATATACTATCGCCCTATGAATCGTGGACTAACAAGCAAAACTATCTCATTTATTGGGTTATTTTTTCTTGCAAGTATATCACTGCATTCGTTTGCACACATTGATGAAAGCCCCATAGAGCTTAATCAGCAAGAAGAATGTCAATCCTGTCACAATGAAATAGCATCAGACGTTGCTATTGTCTCATACACTCTTAAAAAAACTTTCATATTAATTGAAGAGACAGGCATCCCTAAAAGCCCAGATCTTCAGTCTATAAAACCTTTTTATTCTCAAGCGCCTCCAAAAATTAAAGTTTAAATTTTTTTTTAAATTTTAATTTTTTATATCGGAGGTTTTTATGAAAATTAATAAATTTGCATTCATATTATTGGGTGCTTTTTCATTGCAAGCATTGCATGCTTTGGAAGAAGTTGTTGTAACTTCATCAATAATAGGCAAATCTTCAAGTGAAATATTGGATCCAATCCATATTTTATCTGGAGATGAGATTTCAACTGGCGCTACTCAAAGTTTGGGCGAGACCATTGATGAGCTGTTGGGAGTCTCAACAACTGACTATGGCTCTGCAGTAGGGCAACCAATACTTAGAGGGATGTCAGGCTCAAGGGTAAAAATCCTTGATAATGGTGCTGTTAATCGCGACGTTTCAGGCCTTGGTGCAGACCACTTTAATGATATTGACCTAAGCAATGCTCAGCAAATAGAGATTGTAAGAGGGCCATCATCTCTGCTTTATACCAATGGAACTATAGGTGGAATTATCAATGTTGTTGATAACTCAATAGCTATGCAAAATGTAGAACAACTATTTAAAGTTGGCGCTGAAACTCAATCTGTCAATGATGGCGATACTCAAAGCTTTTTCTATCAAGATAATTTAAGTAACCTAAATTTAAGTTTCGCTTATAAAAATACTTCACTTGGAAATTATGATGTTCCCAACGGTGCAATTATGCATGAAGAAGAAGAACATCATGATGAAGACGAGGACCATGATGAACATGAAGAAGAGCATGAAGAGCATGAAGAGAACGCAGGTTTCTTAGCTAACTCAGATTTTGAAACAGAGTCTATGAGATTTGGTGTTTCAACAGTTAGTGATAATGGATACATTGGATTCTCAGTATCTAGCATTGAGAGTTCTTACGGCATACCTTTTCATGGAGAAGGGCATGATGATCATGGCAATGAACACGGCGACGAACATGGCGATGAGGAAGAAGGTCATGATGAGCACGAAGGAGAAAGAATATTCACAACTACTGAATCTGATAAATTCGACATTAGAGGCTCATATAACCTTGATGGAATAACATTCGCAAGATCTGTTGATTTCTTTTATAGAGATTCTGACTATACCTTCACTGAGCAGCATGCTGAAGAAGAGCACTCAGAAGAAGGGCATGAAGAGGATGAGCATGATGACCATGATGAGCATGAAGGACATTCTGAAGGTCCAACAACTTTTACAAATGACTCAGCAGAAGCAGGGTTCATTCTTGATTTATCAAATGATGTATATTCTCAAAAACTATCTCTTAATATAGTGAATGAAGATACTTCAATCTTTGGTGCCGAGGCATTTATGAATCCAGCATCTAGAGATGAGTTCACCTTGGGATATTATCTAAGTCGAAATTACAGCGATTTTAATGTTGATTTTGCTGTTAGATATGACTCCATTGATAACTCTGGATCAGTTTCACATACTCATGAAGAAGAACATCATGATGAAGAAGAACATCATGATGAAGACGAGGATCATGATGAAGAAGAGCATCATGACGAGCACGGAGAAATGGAAACTGATTACTATGATAGATCTTTTAATGATTCCAGCATTGCTTTAAATATTGGAAGACAGATCAATGACTATGTTGATGTTAACTTAGGCTTTGCCTCTGTAGAAAGAGCTCCGTCTTCTATTGAAATGTTTATGAATGGTGCCCATTTGGCTACTGGAAGATTTGAAGTTGGTAATGTTAATCTAAATTCAGAGACTTCAAATAACATTGATCTTTCAATGAATGTAAACAATGGCAGCTTCTTTGCAACAGCTTCGATATTTATGAATGATGTTGATAACTATATTTATCTTCAAGATGAAACCGAAGAAGAGCATGAAGATCATGATGAGGAGCACGAAGAGGGTCATGATGATCATGGAGGCCTAACTCTTGCAAACTATCTCCAACAAGACGCTGAATTAGACGGGTATGAAATCGAATTTGGTAACACTTTTGATTTAGCATCTGGCGAACTAATGTTGTCTTTTGGAAGAGATGAAGTCACAGGCGAATTTTCAAATGGAGGAAACATACCTAGGCTTAATCCTGCTCGTAATATTTATCGAGTTAAATATTCACAAGATGAAATGACTCTTGGACTTGTGTTCAAAGATGTAGAGAAACAAAATGATATAGGGCTTGGCGAAACTGCTACTGATGCTTATCAGATGTTAAATGCAAAGTTTACTAAGAGCTTTAATTTAGGTAATCAAGGAGCATTAACTCTTTCATTGTTTGGAAACAATCTGTTGGATGAAGTTGCAAGAAATCATTCTTCGTATGTTAAAAAAGAAGTTCCTTTGCCTGGAAGAAATTATGGAGTTAGATTTAACCTAACCTTCTAAATTTTTTAGAACAGAACTCGTAAGACCGGAAGCTATTTTGAATAGTTTCCGGTTTTTTTATTTTTAAAATACGTATAATCTTTTTAAAAAATTATTCTTTTTATCAATATGAAGTCTAAAACTTTAAATGTATTTTTAATTTGTACTTTTGTAATAAATTCTATTTTTGCTCAAGAAACTGAGGAGATTATTTCAGTTGCTTCATACATAGAGTCCACTGAATTAAATGCTTCACCTGTAGATGTCATTACTGCAGAAGAGTTTAAAAATTTAAGAGTATCCACGGTTGCTGAACTAAGCAAATATCTTAGCGTTGCCTCTGGCTCACACTTTCAAACTAATGCATTAGATGGTGTAGATCAAGGAATGGCGACAATCACTTTGCGTGGAATGGATCATGCATCGACATTGGTTCTAATAAATAAAAAACGGCAGACTCATGCAGGCACCCCTTCAAATGATGGTGAGGGTTATATTGATATAAATATTATCCCCGAGATAGCTTTGAATAGAATTGAGATTTTAAAAGATGGGGCTACTTCGCTTTTCGGTTCCGATGCCGTTGCCGGGGTTATTAATTTCCAAACATACCAAAGTTTTGATGGCATGCGTTTATCGCTTGGAAGTCAAAAGACGAGTAATTATGGTCAAAGAGATGATTCTATAGGCGCACTTTTTGGAGGCGAGGGTTTTGGGGGAAGCTATGTATTTGCATTAAGCGCATTGAATAAATCTTCTTTAAATGCTTCAAGAATTCCTCAGCTTGCTGAATTGGGTTTGAGTGGTTTAGGTAACAGCTTTAAAGTGACTGAAGCAGATTTAGTAAGTTCTGGGATATATGCTGGAAGTTACAGTAAAAATCAAACAGTTCCTGATCCAAATTGTGTTCAAAATGGAGGAGTGATTGGGGGGCCAAGATGCAAATTCTTATATGGCGAAAGGTTTAACATAGTTAACGACGAAGATCATTTAAAAGGGTACTTTCATTATACAAGATCAGGCTCCAAGACTGATTATTCTGTGACTTTGCTCATGGCTGCTATAGATGTTAACGACAATCCGCAATCTCCATCCTACCCAGCTTTGTCATATTTATCTAAGAAAATTTATCCTGGGCAGGGAGGTAGCCCATTCAACGTGCCTGTCATTTGGTATGGCAGACCATTAGGCTCGGCATTTCCATCGCCCAATTCCCCCAAGGCTATTTCACAATATCATTTTAGTAATAAGTTAGTATTTGATATTTCTCAAGATTTAAACTTTGAGCTATCTCTGACTGCAAGCGAGCATGAGAATAAACATAAGCGACCTGATACTATTGAGTCAAGATTTGAGGCCGCAATTTTAGGGCAAGGCGGTCCAAATGGTAATGAGCAATGGAACATATTTTTACCCCTAGAAAATTCATCAACTTTAATTAATTACATAAAGGGTTCTGAGACATCTATCAAGACTGGAAGTCTTTTATCTTTGGATGGAATCCTCACAGGCCAAAAAAACGAGATAAACTTTGCTCTAGGCTTTCAATTAAATTCAGAAGATTTAGACATAGATTATTCTGAAACAAGCAGAGCAACATTTGATGCAGAAGGAAAACTAACCAAAGGTGCTGACTTATTATTTTTAGGCGGTGGCAAAAACGTTAATACCAGCAGAAACAAACAAGCTATTTTTTTTGAAACTAACAAAAATTTTGGAGACACCTTAGATCTAATTTTATCTGGTCGTTATGAAAGACTGATGAACGACTCTTCTTTTGATCCAAAACTCTCATTTAAGTATTCAGCCTCGGAGCAAATATTACTTAGAGGCTCTTTAGGCTCCTCTTTTACTGCACCATCTATGGCTCAAATGTTCTCATCTGAGATACAGCTAGGCAGCGTGAGAGATATCAACGATTCACCGTTTGTTCGTTTAGCAGTTCTCGGAAACCCAAATTTAAAGCCAGCAACTTCACAAAATATTAGCTTTGGATTTATATGGAATATTGCAGATCATCTTGATTTAACAATAGATTACTGGGCAATTAATTACAAAAATCGCATTGAAGTTGAAAGCGCTCAAGTATTGTTAAATACTAATCCTTATGCAAGTAGCGTAACAAGAAATCAATTTGGAGAGTTAATAGCAGTTAGCACATCATATTTCAATGAAGAAAAAACTGAAGTTAACGGTATAGATGCAGAACTAAATTTTTTTAAGATGACTGAATATGGAGATTTTAATTTTTCCCTTAAGGCGACTCAATTATCTGAATTTTTAACGCCTGAGCATCAAGATGGTGAAGGCAATGCAGAGCGCTCAATGATGGTTAATAGAGTAGGTAAGTTTAACTATGATGCTAACACTCATTCACTGCCTAAATTAAGATTAAATACTTTCTTAAGCTGGACGTTGAATGATTTAATGATAGGAATGAATACAAGATATGTTGAGGGATATTCAAATGAGCGTCAGATCCCCGCATCCGCATTAATAATTGGCTATACAAACTCTGTCAAATCATTTTTAGTGCATGACATTTCAATCACAAAGACTTTTAAATTTTCATCTAGTGAGATGGAATTAGGTTTGGGTATTATGAACGCATTTGATAAGAGCGCACCATTGCTCTATGACGCTCCTGACTTTAGTTTTGATACTAGGGTGCATGATCCAAGAGGACGGTTAATCAATTTTACTGCAGAATTAAATCTATAAGAAAACATAAAGGGTCTTTTTTAAGACCCTTATGCATTCTTAGGGGGAAAGTACGCTAAGCATTAATGTGAATATGTATTCAGCTTCTATTTAGGGGGAAAGAATGAATACTTAGCGTACACCTAACTATATGCAATTCTTGTGCCAAAAAATTTTTAATTTATTTTTCTACTATGGGTATAGACAGAAGACTGTTTAAAGTGAATTTCTGATATTATGATTTGATGAAAAATGATAGCAATCTTGAGAAAGACTTCAAAATAGCAAGATATATTTATATTTCCATTTACATTGGATTAATAGTCTTATTATTAGTTTTCTTTTAGGATCATCAAAAATTGGTGCCGGCACCAAGAGTTGAACTCGGGACCTGATGATTACAAATCAACTGCTCTACCAACTGAGCTATACCGGCAAAGAACGAGATTTTACATCAATAAATTGAATGTGGGAAGTTGCAAAATTGTTGCAGTAATATTACTTTGATTGTATGTGTATAATTTAATCATTATTAATTTACTTACAGAAAACTCTATGAAAAAAATATTCTTATCATTGACTTTGGTCTTTAGCTTTGGAGTCTCGGCCGATGATCATTTACCAGCTAATTATTCTATGTATCAAACAAATTTTTTGTTTGACTGTCCTGAGCCTGAGCAATGCTTCGCTGCTTTTGATAAATACATGTCAGCACCTGAGGTGGCAGCAGAGAACTATGAGGTAGATTTTTTTGCTGTTCAACAAAATGGATGGGATGATTCAACTCATGGCATCAGCTGGTATTTTCTTGATGAAGATCAATATGCCAAGTCTGGTCTAATCTTTACCACTTCTCAAGCTGGCAGAGATTTTAGAAAAACAATGAATGAAATAGGAGCTGAAATTATTTCTGATACTTTAACTGTTCATTCAGTTGGTGTAACCATTGCTGGAGAAGCAGCTACAAATGTTGTTACTTTGCGTTGGAGTCATGAAATTGCTAATCCTGCCAAGTTCGTTCCGCTATGGAGTAAATTTGCAAAAAGTATTGAAGGGTATGATTGGTCTGCAAATGCATATGGATTGCAATCTCATTTATTGGGCAACAATGGAAATGGAATTACGCACGAGATATGGGCCTCATTTAGCACGCCGCAGGACGCATTAAAATTTTTAAAAGGAATGTATGGGTCTAAAGAATTTGCAAAGTTTTCACCCGAAGCAAATAAATATGGAACTTTTAAAAGATCTTATATGGAAGTAAGTCTTAAGCAATACAATCCTGATTAATTAAACTTAGAAAAAAAATGGCCTCATTAGAGGTCATTTTTTTATCTTGGGAATTCACAGCCTGTTCCACCAATACCGCAATAACCATTTGGATTCTTGTCTAAGTATTGTTGGTGGTATTCTTCAGCAAAAAAATATGGTTGATTGCTTTTTATCTCGGTTGTAATAATACCGAGACCCATTCCCTCAAGAGCTTTTTGATATTGATCCAAGCTTGCTTTTGCTACCTCTATGGAATCTTCATTGTTGCAATAACAAACTGATCTATATTGAGTTCCAATATCATTACCCTGTCTCATCCCTTGAGTTGGATCATGACACTCCCAGAAAATTTTCAATAAATTTATTAATGGAATCTGAATAGGGTCATAGTCAATCTTTACAACTTCTGCGTGACCAGTAATTCCGGCACATACAAGGTCATAGGTAGGATCAGGATGATCTCCACCTGCATAGCCTACTGAAGTCATTGTAACTCCCGGTAAAGACCAAAATTTTCTTTCAACCCCCCAAAAACAACCTGCACCAAATACTACTGAATCTGAAGCACTAGATTGATTATGATTAATTTCTGTATTAAAAATTGTATGAATCATTTATTTAATATATTCCTTTAATTGAGCATTCGCCTGAACTAATTACTTTGAGCTCTTTTGTTGTTTGAAGCAACATTTTACCTTCTTCATCGATCCCATTAAAGATACCTATTTCAGTATCTTTTTGATTATTAGATACAGCCTCTAATTCGATACTCATATGCACGCATCTTTTTTCCCAAGCATCTTGCCAGTTTTGATAACCGTTCTCTAAATAATTAATAATACCTTTTAAAATACCATTGATTAATTTTTCTCGAGGCAGTATATCTGTAAGTCCACCAATTTCTCCCCACCATGATTCTTTTTGAGGCAAGGAGTAATTAATCCCAATACCTACAACAAACTCTGAGTTATCTCCATTGATTGCAGACTCAATTAAAATGCCGCACACCTTTTTATTATCGATCAATACATCATTTGGCCATTTAAGACCTGCGTTGATTTTTTGCCCCGAGGCAGAATCCATAGCTTCTGATATTAAAAGGCCAACAATAAGACTAAGTGGGGCAGGGTTTTTATCTCTAAATTTTATACTCATGTAAATGTTGCCTGCATTTGGGCTATACCATTCTTTTCCTTGCCTGCCTCTGCCGGCAGTCTGTTGTTCTGAGATCACAACAAGGTAATCTTTAGCTAATAATTTTTCTTTTGCATAAGTATTGGTTGAATCAACTGTTTTGAGTAGATAGGAGTCTATATTTTCAAGATTTAAGCCTTTAAAAACTTCTTTTTGTGTTAATTTGTGCAAGTTATCAATAATCTAGTTGACTTCAACTCATTCTAGAACAAAAATAACATCCTTGAAATGGAGGAGTGGCCGAGTGGTTAAAGGCGGCAGACTGTAAATCTGTTCTCTACGAGTACGTTGGTTCGAATCCAGCCTCCTCCACCATTTTTTAAAAGAATATTTAGTACAAAAAAGGTTGAGTTTATCAATTTTTAAGGGGATAATACGCCACCTTAAATTTGGATACTGTAATTCGGGCTCATATAGCTCAGCGGTAGAGCACTTGCTTGGTAAGTAAGAGGTCACC
>JBJLIA010000043.1:0-15716 GCA_045564035.1 Gammaproteobacteria bacterium
AGCCATTATTTTTAGCTATTTCTGCTGGAGAAATTTTATACTTGAGACCAAGATTCCATAATGTATCTCCCTCACTGATAATATGAGCTTGATAGGGAATGAATGTTTGGTTTTGATCATTGCTCAGAGGAATTAATAACTCTTGATTTAAACTTAAGACATTTGATGCTAGATAATTTACTTTTTTAAGCACATTAACCTCTGTATCAAACTCTTCTGCTATCTTCCACAGACTATCTCCTTTTATAACTCTGTGAGTTACCCAATTAATCTGATTTGTTTGAATAAACTCATCCTTTCTAAGATTAAGTATTTCTTCTAACTCAACAGGGATATTAAAGGTTGTTTTGCTTCCTGGCGGTGATGCCCATTTGGTGTATCCAGCATTTAATTTATAGACAAACTCAGGTTTTAGGCCTGCAAATTCGCTAAAAGCGAGTATTTCAACTTGGCCATCAAGCTCAATGCTACCTAAAACTTGTTTGTTAGAAAAATCAGGCAATGTGATTTCATACTTTTCAGCATTCAAAACTAATTCAAGTATTGCCTTGAATTTAGGAACGTATTCTTGAGTTTGTTTTGGCAAACTAAGATTTTCATAGTTAGTGAGCTTATTTGCTTTTTTATTGAGTTTTATTCTCTTTTCAAGAAGCGTTGGACCGCCATTATAAGCAGCCAAGGTATAGGTAAGTTCTTTATTAAACCGGTTATGTAGATAGGCTAAATATCTTACGGCAGCTTTCGTTGAAACCAAGGGATCATGCCTTTGCTCATACCACCATGTATCATTCAGTCCATATATTCGGGCTGTTGCAGGCATAAATTGCCAAATACCCATTGCCCCTGAAGCTGATATTGAGAAAGGATCATAGTTACTTTCTATATATGGGAGTAGGGCTAATTCTGGCGGCAATCTGTATTTCTCTAATTCTTCTAGTACATAGAAAATAAAGTATCTCCCTTTCTCAAGAAGCCTTTCAAGCTGTTCAGGATTAGCAAGGTAAGCATTTATATAGCGGAGTGTTTTTTCATCAAGGTCAGTTTGCTCGCTTGAACTGGTAGCTCTTATTCGATCCCAAACATTTTCATATGCTGGGATATTTTTAGATACCTCGACCGGACTTGGTTCAACATATCTATCAGCTTGAATAATTGACGGTAATTCGCAGCTTGAAATTAAAAGAAATATAAAAATAAATAAGAATCTATTCATAATTAAGAAATTTATAATGTTTAGTTTAGCCCTGAACGTCTATATGCAAATAAAAGATTATCTTCATTAGTTACTATTAACCAAATATAATTATCAGTATAAGCTTTTAAACATTGAATAGTCATAAGTATTAATGTCATATTTTAACTCATGAAACAGGTAATTATTTATACAGATGGTGCTTGTAGAGGCAACCCAGGTCCTGGTGGCTGGGGAGCTCTTGTCAAGTTTGATGGAGTGGAAAAAGAAATCTTCGGAGGTCAGATAGATACAACTAATAATCAAATGGAGCTTTCAGCAGCGATTGAAGGACTGACTGTTTTAACAGAGCCTTGCAGTGTGAAGCTTTTTACAGACTCAAAATATGTTATGGATGGAATCACTCAATGGATTCAAAACTGGAAAAAAAATAATTGGAGAACCGCTGCAAAAAAAGAGGTAAAAAACAAAGAATTATGGCAAAAATTAGATCATTTAATTTCTGAGCATCAAGTACAATGGCATTGGGTTAAAGGTCATTCTGGGGATGCCGGAAACGAAACTGCAGATTTATTAGCAAATAAAGGAATTGATTCTATCTTATGATTAAAAAACTTATCGTTCTTGACACTGAAACTACCGGATTAGAGGTTGAGCAAGGTCATCGGATTGTTGAAGTCGGTGCGGTTGCGCTTGCAGATAGGAAAAGAACAGATTTACATTTTCATTCATATTTAAACCCCCAAAGAGCCATTGATGAAGAGGCTGAGAAAGTTCATGGTCTTTCATTGGAGCGATTAACGAATGAGCCAGAGTTTGCAGAGATTGCAGAGAGTTTTTTGGAGTTTGTAGAAGGTAGTATCTTAGTCATTCATAACGCTCCTTTTGATTTAGGTTTCCTTAACGCTGAGTTAAAGAGAGTCTCCTCAACTTATCCAACCCTTGAGGAAATATGTGATGTTGAAGATACTTTGCAGATGGCAAGAAATAAATTTCCTGGCCAACGAAATTCCTTAGATGCACTCGCCAACAGATTTGAAATCAGCGGCTACGACAGAAGCTTTCATGGCGCTTTGTTGGATGCAAATATTCTTGCCGATGTTTATATGCATTTAACTGGAGGACAAAGTAAATTTGAATTTATGACCTCAAACATTAATTCTAGCTCTGAAAGTGAGCTTAGTGATTGTAGTGTTGATTTGAAGAAATTTCCCATTCCAAAAATCATGGTTTCTAAAGAGGACATGCTAGCCAATGATCAAAGAATTGAAGCAATTAATTCCAAAAGAGACTCATCATGACAAAAGTTACGAGATTTGCTCCTAGCCCAACTGGAGATCTGCACATTGGAGGAGTCAGAACAGCATTATTCAATTATGTATATGCAAAACAAAATAAAGGTAAGTTTTTAATTAGAGTTGAGGACACAGACGCTGAAAGATCAACCAAAGAGTTTGAAAGCAATATCCTCAAAGGATTATCTGATATTGGTATTAACCCTGATGAACCACCCGTTCGGCAATCTGAAAGATTTGAGCTATATAAGTTAGCTGCAGAAAAAATAATAGAATCTGGCAATGCTTATTGGTGTGACTGCTCGAAGGAAGCACTTGAAGAAATGCGTAAACAGCAGGAAGCAGCTGGTAAAAAGCCTATGTATGATGGAAGAAGTAGAAATCTTGGGTTAAAACGATCTGACAATACAGTATTAAGGCTGAAAACACCTAAAGATGGCGAGCTTGCATTTCATGATTTAGTTAGAGGTGAGGTGATTTTCCAAAATTCTGAATTAGATGATTTAATTCTTTTAAGAAGCGATGGATCTCCAACATATCACCTATGCAATGTTGTTGATGACTTCAGTCAAGGGGTTTCTACTGTGATTCGAGGAGAAGATCATTTGAGTAATACTCCTCGGCAAATTCATATTCAACAAGCACTAGGGTATCCATCTCTTGAGTATGCCCATTTACCAATGGTGTTAGGTCAAGATAAAAAAAGATTATCTAAAAGAAATGCTGTAACAAGTTTGCAAGATTATTTTGATCAAGGGTACCTTGAATCATCCATGATCAATATGCTTGCTAGATTAGGTTGGTCCAAGGGCGATAAAGAAATTTTTTATTTAGATGACTTAATTGCAGATTTTAGAATTCAGGAAGTGCAAAAAGCTGGTGCTGTTTTTGATTCAGCAAAACTAGATTGGATTAATAATCATCATTTGGCCGCCTTGTCTTTTGATGCTTTCAATGAGAGGCTGGCTCCATTTCTTGAAAGTGTTGGTATTGACTGCACTCAAAAGGTAAACAGCAAAGAAATTGTTGCTGCTATGAGAAGTTCCAAACCAACCCTTCTTGGAGTTGCTAGAGATCTGATACCTTATTTTTCTGACGTAGAGTCATATGATGAAAAAGCTGCAAATAAATTTTTAATTGGATCAGAGCCCGTTCTAGAGTTTGTGCAAAGAAAGTTAAATGGCTTAGAAATTTGGAATGAGGAGTCTATAGATCATGCCCTGAAGGAAGCTCAAACATCATTAAGCTTGCCGACCCCTAAATTAAATCAACCCATAAGAATAGCAATGACAGGATCTACTCAATCACCTTCTTTGGGTTTAACTCTTTCATTGTTTGACTCAGTTGAGGTAAATAAGCGAATTGATGCAGCGTTAAAATACTTAGCTAATTCAAATTAGAAAACACAAGATGCGATCATTGCCTGAGGATATTCTTGGATTAAATGTTCTAACGCATCTAAAGATGCTTCCTTAGTAATACCATACTCAGCAATACCAATGACGTCATTTGGTTCAATAATTAGATTATCTGAAATCTTCTTGAGGCCCTTATAAGAATCTAATAAATTCAATACATCATGACTCTTGGCCATATAAAAAATCTTTTTATTAAACTCATGTTCAGTTAATTGCTTTGACTCAGTTAGAACAAAATAGTTTTTGGAAACATTCATAAACTTAACTTCATCATTTCGCAAAGTCTCTCCAGCATCAGAGGACATTTGCTTACCAATCACATCCAATGATTCCATAGATTGGTATTGAAAAATGCTTATTGATCCAAGTGATGCGAAGAGTGGATTAAGAGCTGAATCAATATAATTTCGTTCATAGCCTTCAAAAGAAAGAAGTGATGAGGCTAGGGGAGCATGCTTATTTTCATAATAATTCCTAAAATCAGAATCAGACAGACCATCCATCTTATGAATGAATGCTAATGCTTTAATCAATTTGAATTGCTACCCCGGCATTGGGTCTTCTCAAATCTGCAAAACCCTCTCTGCCCTTTGAGGATATTAAAATACTTTGTGTCGAACCCATAGTTTTTGATAACTCAAGTTGATGTCCATAGGAGGTTAAAATTTTTTGGGTATCTTGGCTAAATCCTCTTTCCATTCTTAAGTTCTCAAAGGGCCAATCTTTATGAAGCCTTGGAAGCATTGTTGCCTCACCAAGGTTTAAATTGAAATCAATCAAGCCCGTTATTACTCTTAATACAGCTGCTGGTATCAAAGCACCTCCAGGAGAGCCTGAGATGAGCTTTAGGGTCTTATTATCATCAAACATCATAATAGGTGTCATTGTGCTCATAGGTCTTTTACCAGGTTGAAATTTATTTCCTATACTTGCTAATCGACTAATCACTTCAGGATTACCATACTGATAAGCAAAATTATTCATTTGATTATCAAGTAAAATACCAGTACCTGGAATGGTGACACCTGATCCAAAGGAGTATCCCAAAGTATAAGTTGTCGAAACAGCATTCCCAGACTTATCAATAATGGAGTAATGGGTTGTATTTTCACCTTCATTAAATAATGAATCAGGATTTAAATTACCCGCGGGGGTCACAGAGTTTTGATTAATACCTTTTGCTAAAGATTTAGCTCTTTCTTTTGAAATAATTTTTTTTATCGGTACATCATAAAATACAGGATCCCCCATAAATCTTGATCGATCCATATGACCACGTTGTAGAGCTTCAGCAAACAGATGAAGAAATTGACCTGAATTCGGACCCAACTCTTCTACTTGAAAGTTTTCAAGAATATTCAAACCTTCCAGCAAGACTGACGCCCCACCTGCCGGGGGAGGGTGAGCATAAATTATATGGTTCCTATACGAAGTTTGAATAGGCTCTGAGAATCTAGGCTCATAATTGCTTAAATCTTCTGCTGTAATATAACCATCATTATCTTGCATGGCCTGAATAATTTTTTTTGCAATTGATCCAGAGTAAAAAGCTTGCTCTCCATCTTTGGCTATTTCATTCAATGTCCAAGCAAGATCTAAACGTTTAATGATTGAGTGTTGCTGGATCGGGGCATTATTTTTGTAGTAAGTATTTTTAGATTCTTCATCTAACTTTATTTGTACAGCGCTGCCAATGGCTTGGCTCAAATCATAACTAACAACAATTCCATTAACGGCTTGTTTGATGACAGGTTCTAAGATTTGTTTTAAAGGCAGAACTCCATAGCGTTCATGCGATTGAAGCAACCCTGCAACTGTGCCGGGGACCGCAGAGGCTTTATAACCATACCTTCGTTCATCGTAATTATTTTTTAAAAATAAAAATTCATCAGAAGAGATATTTGCTGGAGCAGCACCACGAAAATCAATCGCAATGGTCTTTTGCTCTGATTCTAAATAAACCAACATGAAGCCACTTCCACCAAGATTACCTGCACGAGGAAGAGTGATCGCAAGAGAAAACCCAACTGCCACAGCTGCATCAATGGCATTGCCTCCCATATTTAATATTTCTACGCCAATATCTGAAGAAGCTTGACTTTGCGATACAACCATTCCGGAATTCCCAATAGTTGGGTGGAAAGATGATGGGTAATCAATGTAACTGACTTGTGCCCAAGAGCACGGAGTTATCAATATAAGAGTTAAAAAAAGGGTCTTATGTATTTTCATTCCTAAAAAATCATTGGAGCAAAATAAAAGGCAAATATTGTCACCAAGAAAACGCCGATAATATTGAGTGCAAAACCAGCTCTCATCATGTCTGGGATGGTTAATTTACCTGAGCCAAAAACAATAGCATTGGGCGGAGTGGCAACGGGCAACATGAAGGCACAACTTGCAGCTAAAACCACTGGAATTGTTAGAGCCACTGGGGCTATGCCTAAAGCAACAGCCACCGCACCAACTACTGGAAGAAAAGTTGAGGTGGTTGCAACATTTGATGTAATTTCAGTCAAAAATATAATAAGAGTGGCAACGGCTAAAATTAAAACGATGGGAGGAACATTACCCAGCACTGTTAAGCCTTGCCCAATCCAACTTCCAAGACCTGACGCACCAATCGATGCTGCCAATGACAGACCACCCCCAAATAAAACTAAGAGTCCCCAGGGAAGTTTATTGGCTTGCTCCCATGTTAATAAATCTGTTTTATTATTTTCTGAAGGGATAAGAAAAAAACTTAATGCTGCGAAGATGGCTATTCCTGCGTCAGTTAAACCTGCAAAAGGAACAAAGTTATCTAGAAGAGTTCTAAACATCCAAGCACTAGCAGCTAGTGAAAAAATAATTAATACCTTTTTTTCATCTCTACCTAGTGGACCTAAATCACTTAACATATTTTGAAGCTGCAACTTCGTTTCAATGTTAGCCACAAAATTAACTGGGTAGACAATTTTTGTAATTGCATACCAAGATGCTGTTAGCATTAGAATTGCTAGGGGCACTCCTAGCTTCATCCAGTCTACAAATGAAATTTCAATACCATAAGTCTCTTGAATAAAACCAACAAATATAATATTTGGAGCTGTACCTACTAAAGTAGACATGCCTCCGATAGATGCAGCATAGGCAATCCCAAGCAGAAGCGAGATCTCAAAGTTTTTTCTTTCCTTGGCTGAGAAATTAGGAATCGTTTCTGCAACACTTGCACATACAGCCAATCCAATTGGTAAGAGCATCAAGGTGGTGGAGGTATTCATGACCCACATACTGATCGAGGCTGAAACAAGCATAAACCCTCCGACCAATCTTGATCCACTGCTACCTATGGCTATTAACATTTTTAATGCTAGACGCTTGTGCAAGCCTGAGGATTCAATTCCCAAAGCTAAAATAAAACCACCCATAAATAAATAGATGTTTGGATTAGCATACGGAAGGGCAGCAGTCTTAAAATCAGTGACTTGCAGCATGGGAAATAAAGCCAATGGAAGCAAAGCAGTAACCGCGACAGGAACTGCTTCAGTTGCCCACCAAATGGCCATTAACAAAGTAATGGCAGCAACCCCCCAGCCAATTGGTGAGAGAGATTCTGGATTGGGTGATAAAAGCACTCCAAAAAAAACAATTAAACCAATCCAAAAACCTCTTTTTTTATATGCTTGCATTATTTTAATCTCGCATAAAACATTTCAGCTGCATAAGGCACCATTTGTTCTGTATTACCGTGGCTTTTTGTTGTTGGAACTTCAACCATTCCCCATTTAAAAAATTGATCTACTTCTTTAGATTTAGAGACAGCAGATTTAAAAAAGTTTCTGCCTCTAGCAAGTCGATGTTCGCCTTGGGAGCTAATTATGTCCCAATGCTCTTTTACATAAGCTGTATTAGGTTTTGTCGAAGTATCTGCTCTTCCAAGCATTAATAAAAAATACTTACTAAATGCTTGTTTAAGCATCATGTTATCGATGCCTGAATCAGATAACCCAAAAGGCCATGTTTGATCTGTCATTGATAGATACCAGCCAAGGTTAGCAGCAATAGCAAGTGTGTGACTTGCCTCCGGATTATGCAATATATATCGATGAACAAAATGTGCTCCTGCACCATGACCATAGATTCCCCAATGAGCAGATTTTAATTTAAATTTTTTTAGGGCCTCTTTTGCCATTGGATCTACGGCACTAAAAGCATGAAGTTTCTTATTGATAAAAGTCATATCTGGGTTTTTGATATTGCCATAGTTGAACCCCCAGACTTTTGCAAAATCTTTCTCACTAAATTCTGGAACAATAACCAGAAGGTTTAATTCATTTGCGGCATCAACCCATTGATCTCTATACTCTTCAGCATTTCTTTTTCGACCGTGCATAACAGTTACCAAACGAGTATCAGAATTCACTCTCTCAGGTGAGGTATAAAAAACATTAAGCTTAGGACCATCCCAAGATTTGAAGGTATAGCTACCTTGATCGGCTTTTGCGCTTTGAGAAAAGCAAGATATTAATACCAAAAAAAATAGGTTTCTCATCGAAAAATAGGGGGGCTTTCAGCCCCCTGTAAATATAATTAAAGTTTTACTCTAAGCTCTAAGTAATAATTTCTTCCAAGATCACTATGAGTTTTTGAATAGTATCCATATGTTTCGTCTGCTAGTGGAGCTCTTTCATCTTCTAGGTTTCTTACAGCAAATCTAAGTCTGGCTGGATTATCTGCTATATCAAAATTATATGAAAAAGTAACATTCTGAGTCTGCATTGAAGGGATGATCCATTTAGTTCCATCTGATCTTCTGATGGCTGTCTCTTCAAATTCACCAACTTCGGTAGATGAGTATGAAATTCTATAATTTTTGTAATCCCAAAATGCAGTAATGACTGCTTTATCCTCAAAATTACCATTAACTCCGATGAGATCTGAGAAACCCTGCACAGCTATTCCTGGCAGCAATCCTGCCTCTGCAGCACTCACAATTGCTGCTGCATTTCCACCAGCAGTTTGAGAGAACTCATCTGTTCTTGAGTGTTGGTATTTGATTCCAAAGTCACCAAAATTTGTATAAAAGTCATACAAGATAGCTAAGTCTGTCCCGCCAATAATTCTGGTATCTAAATTAGTGTACACATCATTAACTCGAATTACCTCACCAGCATTACAAAGCCCCGCAGCAGCAAAAAATGATGCTGTATCTGGGTCAGCTGGAGATCTTTCAACAGCTGGATTGCCCACGCATTCAGATGCGCCACCTTGAAGTCTCATGAGCAAATCAAGAGTTGTATGATTTGTTTCACCAAATAGTCCGATTGATTTTTCTTTCTCAATCTCCCATTTATCTAAGATGATTGTTAGATTTTCAATAGGGTCAATTACAAAACCTACAGAGTAATTAGTTGACTCTTCAGGTTGAAGATCAGCGCTACCTCTGGCAACACGCTGAACGGATCTCGTAATATCAAATAAGGTAGTTTCTGGATCATTTGGGTCATCTATATCGGCCCCATTGCCTACATAACGACCCAAGCTATCTGTTCTAGTATTATTTCTTGCAACAACAGATTCAAAAACTGTCACTAAGTTTGGTGCTCGAAATGCTGTTTGATATGAACCTCTAAAAAGTAGTTTTTCATGTAGCTGCCAGCCGAATGCAAATTTTCCTACAGTTGCTGTATCACCGATATCTGAAAAATCTTCATGTCTCAGTGCAAGCTGAACATTAAGATTATCCATAACTGGAAGCTGCATCTCAGCAAATAGTGACGTGACTTCTCTTTGACCGCCGGAATCAGGAGTAGGGCTTGAATTTGCAACTGCAGAAACAAATGGATAAGTATCTCCATATGGATTGGTCCAAGAAATAGTTCCATTGAGCCTTGGATCTCTCATGTCTGCAAAGGACTCTTCTCTATACTCAAACCCAAGTAGCATGCCAGCGCTCCCACCAGGCAAATCAAAAAGATCATTGTTCGTGACTTTAAAATCAAACATCAATAAGTCACTTTCATTTTTTCTGTACACATCAACCCATGTTCGTTCAACATTTGAGGGAACTACACCTCCGTGAAATGGGTTAAAGGCTGCAGCAGTTTGATCGGCTAAAGCAACTTCAAGCAAATCCAATCCAATCCTATTTTCTACAACATTTCTTGAATAGGCTTTAGACCATACAAAAGCTGCTTCATAATCCCATCCATTTTCGTAACTACCTCGGATACCTTGAACGAATCTATAAGTATTTAGTGCGGTTGAAGAAATCGGTTTATTTGGAAATCTATAATCATTTTTACATAAATCAAAATCTAGCGGGTTATAAAAATTCTCCGCAGGAATAATCATCGCTTGAATATTAGAGGAGCAAGTTGAGGATGATCCAAGGGTTGATTGTTGATATAAATTCCTTGGTCCAGAATCAGACGAATAAGCTCCAATTTCGCTAAAAAACTCAGATCCATCTTGCATTTCGTGATTAAGATAAACAAAAAAGTTTGTTCTTTCGAGTTGTGACCTTACCGCTCGATCTTCATTAAGATTAGTTCTTGGTCTGCCACTTGAGGAGCTTGAATCTTCTAAACATCCTGCTGCACCTAAATCAGCAGCACTTGACGCATTACATCGAGAGTTACCTGCAGGATACTGACTCCAACTTCGATTTCTGTTCTCATGGGCTTGAAACCTACCATATATCCCTTGATTGCTGCTGTTTCTAAAACTGGCTGTAAAAGGATCAAGTTCTAGGTTCTTATAAGCCCAGTCTCTGTCAGCCCATCGAGGATCTTCATTAGCATTGATTTCACCGCGATCATAGTAGTCAAAAAAGATACCAAGATTCGTGCGGCCATTATTTAAGTCCGTGCCAAATTCAATAGAAACCTTATTATCTTCGGTAGAAAAATGATCAAAGGCAGCAAGCCTTGCTTTGATATTAAAGCCTTCAAAATCTTTTCTTAAAACAGTATTCACAACCCCAGCAACTGCATCAGCTCCGTAAATCGCAGATGCACCATCTTTTAAAATTTCAACCCTATCGACTCCACCTATGGGAATATTATTTGAATTTACTGACATCACTGGGACGAAGCTGCCTCCTATTGCCTCTGTTTGATAGCTAGGATTTTGTACTAATCTTCTTCCATTTATTAAGGCAAGAGTATTACCAGTTCCAAGATTTCGAATATTGAATGAACCCACATCACCCCTGGCTCCATTTACTCCCCCATTCCAGTCTTGTTCGTTATAATAATTGGCACCATTCTCTGCTATTTGCGCAAGCAATTCGTCGCCTGAATCAACGCCCAAAGCTTCAATATCCTCAGAGCTAATTACTGTCACTGGCAATGCGCCCGTTATAGATGCTCCTTTTAGTTGTGATCCAATAACAACAACCTCTTCAAGCTCATTTTGATTTGTGTTTTCTTGAGCTAGAACGTTATTTACAAAAGGTATCAAAGCCAAGCTTACAAGAAGGTAATGCGTGGTATTTTTCATTTTTTTCCCCAAAAATATATCATTAAATATAACAGGATAAAGTTGATTAGAGAATGAAATAAATATAAATTTTTTATCTATGGTATGCCTAATTATTAAACATATTCGAGCTCAAATTAGCATGTATTCCTAAGAAAGAAATTAGCCCAATGATGAGACTTCCTTGTTTAAAAAACTTATTTTTTTTCCTACACACTCTTCTTCCTCGACTTTATTTATTATTTCATTATCGGTCGATGTTAGGACTAAACGATGCCCTTGGGAATCTTCAGCATAAAAGACAGCTTTGCTAGGATTTATCTTTTCATAAAGAGTAGTACAACCAATTATTTTTGCATTGCCTTGTTTAAGATCAGACATGGGCACAGGAATTTCTAGCTTTTCTGCCTCTGCGGTTACATCCATTGATTCAAAATCCATCACAGGTTCTTTACCCCAAATGGCAAGAGCTTGCTTGGTCATCATTCCAGATACACCAGTAATAAGACCTATTTCATTTGTATGCTCCCTAATCTTTATAAGCATTTGCACTGTGGCGTGCAACATATAATTATTTAATGGGCCGCCTGCAAAAGGCATACCACCTGTTATGGTTTTATCAATATTTTCAGGCACATTTAACGATTCAGAAAATAACTGTACTGCAGCAGGAAAACAGCTATAAAGTTCGTACAAAGTTGGGCTGATCTTCTTTTTTTCAGCTGTCCCAAGCAAGAAATTAGCCGCTAACTCAAGGCCAGCAGAATGCGTAAGATCGGGTCTTTGAATGACTCCAATCATATGATTGGTTTCGCTTGAGACCAATGGATAAACTCTTTGAGAGGAGGGGATGCTTAATCTGTTTGCAATCTCGTCGCTCGTTAGAATTAATGCTGAAGCTTGATTAACATTCCAGCTTGAATTATGCAGTTTATTGTAAGGATATGCGATTCTCTGATTTTTAACTGAAGGGTTTTGAATTTCCTCTGAGCTAAAAATCTTTTGATTCCATGCATGCGGATTCTGAGCGGCAATTTCAGAAAACCTTGCATATGAATCACCAAGAAATATTTCATGCTGCTTTAGAGTACGTTTATTTTTATATCGCAAAGCGCTCTCTATAATGGCGTAATAACCAACTGCCATCATTCCTAGAGCATCAAGTTCTTCAGGCACATACAGATCTTCTTTGGCTTTCACATAATGATCTGGATTCACTGATAACTCGATTTCCTCAAACACTAATCCCTCTTTTAGAGCTTGAATTTTTTTGAATCTTGCTTCTCCTCCAACAATTAGGCTTGCTCTGATATCACCATTTATAATTTTCTTACAAGCAGAATTAATTAAGTTTTGTTGCAGCACCCCAATCTTTGTAACACTAGTTTTAGCTTTAGAAAATCCATGTCTTTCTGCAATCCATTTGCCTGGATCTCTATAAGCCCAATAACCTTTAGGAATTTGAATTTCATCAATATATTTTTTTATTTCAGGAGCTCCAGTATCCTCAATAGCCTCGAGAGTAACTTTCTCCATTAGAACTAACGCTTCATCAAGATCCTCAAATGAACCTTTTTGTTGCAAGGTGCTTAATCCTATAAGTACGGGCCTATTTTCCATTAGTATTTAACTTAGATTACTCTGTGAGATCTCCAGCAATAGTAATTCTATGAAGAAGTCTTTCATGACCATCATAACCCCCTTCAGCCATGTGCATAACCGTTCTGTTATCCCAAATAATAAGCATTTCTGGTTCCCATTTGTGTCGATATATGTACTTTTCTTGAGCCATGTGAACGTATAACTCAAAAAGCAAAGCATCAGATTTTTCTTTGGAGAGCCCCTCTATCTCAATGGTATAAACAGGATTAATAAAAAGAGTTTTGCGACCTGTTTCTCTATGTGTTCTTACAAGCGGATGAGACATCGTTTGATTCGCTTCGTCTGAGGTATGAATTTTCATGGTTCTTTTTTTGCCCTCAGTCGCATAAACACCGTCTTTTGCGTATGGGAGCTTTGCGCTATGCAGACACCGCAAGTTTGCAATTTTCTTTTTCAACTCATCTGTAAGATCATCATAAGCATTTGCTGTGTTGGCGAAGAGCGTATCGCCTCCCATTGGTGGAATGATTTCAGAGTATAGAATAGTCGCCGATGGTGGGGCGCTTTGAAAGGACCAGTCTGAATGCCAGGCTCCACCAAAATGTGCAGCTTCTTCATCAGGCTTTCTATGCAATTTAACAATATGAGGATGTTCTTGCATGGGAATCAGGAATGGTTCATCGCCAAAGGGACCAAATTGAGCACTAAAATTTTCATATTCTTGAAGGTTTAAATTTTGCTTAGGAAAAATTGCAACGCCGTGATTCACCCATAGTTTACGAATAGATTTAAGCTCCTGTTTTTGCAAGACATTTGAAAGTTGAACATTATTAATAATTACACCTAGATTCGAATCACAAGAGGGTGCTATAAAGTCCATATTATTAATATATCAAATAATTCACCTAGCAGATATTGGTGATATATAATTCATATTTTTTGGGGCTATAGCTCAGCTGGGAGAGCGCTTGCGTGGCACGCAAGAGGTCGGCGGTTCGATCCCGCCTAGCTCCACCAATTAATTCTAAAGTTTATTTGCGTAACTGTGATTAATTTCACTATGATGCTGCTCATCTGCTCTAACACATTTAATGACATCTGATAGTTTTGCATCTGCACCTAATTTATAATAATTGATAGCTAAATGAGGAGCAGGAGTATTTTCTACTTCTCCCGATTCAACCATTTTTAAATACTCTGTATAACTGCTTACAGCCTCATCTTCAAAATAACCGATCATCCGGTGTGCCGTTCTAGTAAAGAATGTATACATAAATAGGTAAAAAATACCAAATAATAATTGTGATGAAAGAACAATCAATCTTTCAATAATATTTGGTTTAGCAATTTCAATAAAAAACATCAGGTGCATACGTTCATTCTCAGCCTCCGATAACATTTCTCTAATCTGCTCCCCATACCCAGCTTTCATTTTTCTTAAACTTTTAAAGTGCATCCACACTCCAGCAACCATTCCAGGAACCCCAGCAACTGTCTCTAAAACAACTGCTCGGTGACCGTATCTTTTTAAAAAAAAGCTGTCAGCTATAAACCTAAAAAATTTTGTCATTGAATATGCAAAAGCGTCTGACAACTGAGCAGTGGTGTTTTTTATTAAACTAATCATAATAAATCTTAATTATAATGCATCATATATATAATTTATAATTAGTAAAGACTTAATTTGCGCATAGCTTGGATAAAGTTTATTTGGGAGAATAAATTCTAAGAATTCATTAGTGCATATTTGGTCTGGATATCAAGCTCAAAAAAATTTATCCAGGTTTTGGAGAGTCTTTTTTAGTTATTTGAAAAATCCAACTGCGTCTTTTGCAGCTTGAGGCAAATAAGCTAATCCATGCTTAGAATCTCCAATAACATTTATGCTGCTTAAATTCTTTCTTGCTAGAAAATTTGTATCAAGAGTAATATCAAAATCTCTTCGGATATAATCTTTTTCAGAAATGATGGGAACCTGATGCTCTAGATCATCTAATACTTTCCACCTCAAGACCACTGGCATTGAACCCCCAATATCATCAGCATTCTTGACAAGTGAAACATTTATTCCAAGTGAGGTTAAAAAACTCGCAAGATGCAGCTGAATTGTGTCTGTTCCAATGATTGCACAATCACCAATCTCTTTTTCTTTGATAGAGGACTTTATTAATTTGACGTTACCTTTGTTTTCATGAATGAAGGGATTTAACCAAGCTTGAATATTGGTTGCGTTGACCCTTGAAGGGCCCAGCAATGCTCCTGAAGCAAGCACAAGCATTTGATTGTCAAAAAACTTATCATGCAAATCATCTAAATCAATCTCCTTATTAAAATGCACATCTATAAAATCATTTTTAATTGATTCTTGATAATAATTAAGCAATTTTTCATAAGGTTCATAAATTATTGCTGCCCCTATCAAGTTCCCACCTATAAAACTTTGTTTTTCATACAGGGAAACATGTATTTTTCTATTTGCAGCTTGCACCGCAAGCTCTAGTCCTGCAGGCCCAGCTCCAATGATTGCTAAATTTTTGATTGAATGCTCTTTTTCTTTTTTCCCCAGCCCAACGTCTGATGCACAAACCATTTGTCCATTAAGAAAAATTCTACTTACGCACTCATATGAGTAATGACAAGGCTTGATTGTTTTTGGCTCATTTTTCATTAATTTCTTTGGGAGGTCGGGGTCTGCAAGAAGCTTTCTTCCCATGGCTAAAAAATTAAACTTACCCTGCGATATAT
>JBJLIA010000044.1:0-17630 GCA_045564035.1 Gammaproteobacteria bacterium
CTCCATTCAAAGAGCGCTGTGTTATATAAAATCTTCTCAATGGGTTCGTAGCCACAAATATTTTTTAACATCGAGGTGCCCAATAAGGGCGAGGCTACAACATGAACTTCAATTGGAGTGGCTGCTTTCCAATGTTTTAAAACATGAGAAGCCAATATTCCCCCATAGCTGTGACCCATTAGTGAAACTTTTGTTATAGATTTATCTTGATTCAAAATATCATTGATTTGATTTAATAATTTTTCTGCTGAATCTTGAAAACAGCCATTATCAGGCCAGCGATAAAAATACATATGCTTTTGCCTTGTATCAATGGTTTTGATGGGATGTATCCATTCATAACCCTCGCTCCTGCCGCCATGCACAGCTATAAAAATCTCCTGTACTTCCGCTAAGCTTGGTTCTAATGAATTCAAACCATGGGGAAGATCAATCAATCTTTGGCCTAATTTTTTGACAGAAATATCGCTATTAAAAAAATCTTTTAGCTGTATTGGAGGCTGAGGCGCTTTGTTACAACCAGCGATAAAAAGAGCAAGAAAGAGTAAATAGAATATATTTTTCATATGATTACTTAATAAAGTAGGCAACACTATGGTCTTCAAAGTCCCTGCTGCCAACCTTATCGAAGCCCATCTTTTCGTGAAAATTTAATGAGGGCTGGTTAATAGGCTGGGTATTCACTTCTAATGCTATAGGTAAATTATCTTCACTTGCTTGAGCGAATATATCTTCATAAATAGCTTGTCCTAAACCTGCTCTTCTGTGTCGCTCGTCAATTGCAACTCTATCTACATACAGAAACTTCTTAAGCCTTTGAGTAAAGAATTGATAATTTTCAGAACCATAAGAGGAATGCTCTCTTATACAGATTATGAATCCAACAATCTCATCATCATCTAATACTAGTAAATTATATGCACTCAGCTCTATTAATTTTTTTAAATGATTCATTGACTCCAAGGAGCCGACCTCTGGAGTGTTTTCCTGATTAAGGTTAAAGACAGACTTAAGACGAAGATCGCTAATGCTGCCGACATCAAAGGGATATATTTTATATTGCGAATTCATTTCTTTGCAGATGCTAACCCATGGCCTCCAAGAATCTTAAAATAAGATTAATTATGTCTAGGTAAATGCTAAAGGCAAGATCAATGGCTGTGTTCCAATCATTTAACCCCTGATCAGAACTCACATTAACCATGCTGATAGAAGCTAGCAGTGACAAAGAAAAGATAATAATTGCTACTACTGCTTTTATTTTTTGCACTCCTCTTGATATACCTCTGACAAGAACAGAAAGCTCCCAAATAATTAATATTAAAATTAGAGAAACTATGATTGATACAAAGAATAGATTTGCAAAGTTTATTCCACTAACAAAGACCAAGATAAACATTGCAGCGGTTGTTAAAGTTGCAGCTTTAAGCCCAGTCATTCCATCATTTTCATCCATCTCCATAATGATGACACCTATGAAAGAGCCATAGCCTATGGCGCTAAGAGTCATAAAGATAAATTGACTAAATGAGCTAGAAAAAATAATCGAAGCAGTGGCCGTCCATAAAGAAGCTATAGAAAATAAAATGAGCCATAAAAAAAGTAGCGAAGTCGCTTTATTCTGCACTATACAAATGTCGGTCTGTCTGTTTGGATTAACAGCCTCTGCGAAAGCAATACCAAGAAATGTCTTGTTTGCGTAAAAAGCCTTCTTACATTGTTGAATAATAAAAAAGGTGCAGCCATAGAGAACTGCTAACTCAAAACCAAGAATCAAATAAACTTTAAAGGCAAGACTGGTTGTACCCATAAAAAACTCTAGTTACTCGAACCCTCTCTAATAATTTCAACATAGGTTTTAATGCCTGCAATAAAGCTATCAATATCTATGCTTTCATTGGTTCCATGAATGCCAGTCATGTCCTCTGGAACAATAGAAAATGGATTAAATCTAAAAGAATTGTCTGCAACTTGCGAGTAATGTCGTGTATCGGATGCTGCGATCATGAGGCCTGGAACTGAAACAACCTGACCATAAACTTTTTCCAGGGAAGAAGAAATTATTTTAAATCCAGGAGAGTCCCAAGATGATATTTCAGATGCTTCCCTGCCGCCCAGAAATCTAACTTCCACATCATTTGACCCAACGACTCTTCTTACATGATCAGTCACACTTTCGGTAGTATCTCTGGGATGAAGCCTAAAATTAATCAAAGCTGTTGCTTCAATTGGTAGAACATTGCTTTTTACACTCCCATTCAACATGGTTGGCGCTGTTGTTGTTCTAATCATGGCATTAATTATTGGTGTTGAGGATAACTGTGAATCCAAAACCCCTCCAAATAACCACCTATTAGCAAATAAAAAACGGTATCCAAATGGCATATGTTTACTGACTTCGTTGAACATAGCAGCGCTAAGTCCTTCCAGGCTTCCAGGCAATGGTTCTTTTTCAAGTTTTACTAGAGCTTCTGCAAGAATTGTGACTGCCGTCCTTTGTGGAGGTGTTGAGGAGTGCCCTCCTTTAGCCTTTGCAACAATCATAAGGTTAGCACTACCTTTTTCAGCTACGTTTATGGGTGCAACAAATTTATCAACGCCAGGGAAAAAACCTTTATTAACAAAAGAGCCTTCCCCAAGTGACCAATGCAGTTGGACGCCCTCTTCTTTTAATTTTGCAGTAATCAGAGCTGCTCCACTGCCGCCAACTTCCTCATCATGACCAAAACTAAAATATACAGTTCTCTTAGGTTTAAAGTTTTTCTTGATTAAATAAGTTGCAGCCTCCATCAAACCAACAACTCCACTTTTGTCATCAAGTGCCCCTCGACCCCAAATTCTATTATTTGAAATTGCGCCAGCAAAGGGATTTTCTTGCCAAAGATTTTCAGTGCCAGGGATGATAGGCACAACATCATGATGACCTTCAAACAAAATTGGGGCTAGCGTTGAATCACTGCCTTGCCATTTAAAAAGTAAAGAGTGCTCAAGCTGAACTATCTCCATGGCTTGATGAAACTCTGGATAGGTTGCTGCAGCCCATTTAATAAAATTATTAAACTCCTCAAAAGGGAACTTTTCTTTATCCTGATAAGAGATCGTCTTAAATCTAATTGATGCAGATAGGTTTTGAATTGCCCTAGGTTCATCAATTGCAATAACTTCGCCTGCAATTGTTCCCTTAACTGAAACTGTGTGAATAGCAGTTCTATAAAGCGCTATTGAGAGCAGAATAAAAAGAATAACAAGGCTTGAAAGAAATAATTTTTTTAACATTTCTTACTCCAATAAAAGATTTTTAGAGATTATGACAATTCTGGACGCTTACCTGCAAAGTTAGAAAAATACTCGGTGATGAATTTTAAGTCTTCATCTATATCACCCGAAGGGCTAAAAAAATCACCCAGTTCAATTGTCTTATTAGAGAAATCAATTCCAGCCATCATAATTCTACTATTGGTTTCATTAGCAATTCGTAAAAAGCCTGACTTAAGTCTTTCCACTTTCCTTCTGGTGCCCTCTGGAGCTATAGCAATGATAAAGCCTTTGTATTTCTCAGTTACATTGTAAATTTCATTCTTTAAGGCTTCTGGGTTTGCTCGATTGACTGGAATGCCTCCCATTTTTCTGAGCAACCTACGAAAGCCTTTTTTAAAAATAGAATGTTTACCCACCCAATGAATGTGAACATCGAGACTCAAGATAAGTGACATCGCAAGGACAAAATCCCAATTTGAGGTGTGCGGACCAGCGATCAAAACTACACGCTCATCTTTGGGAAGATGGCCGGTGGTTTTCCAACCTGTAACCTTCATTAGAAACTTGCCTAGCCACCTAAGGGGTCTTGGTCTGTATGCGCGTAAATGCTCTGGAATAAAAGTTTTGTATTTGCTCATGATGCGTAGTTTATAGGGTTTTAGTATCTTCTTCTAATTTAGGTCTATTAACTTTTCATATTTTTCTATTGCGTCTGAGATCTTTTGTCTCACATCATCTTGAGCAGATTTTTTTGTATTTGCATAAAAGGGATGTGGCAATGTAGCTAGCTCTGCAGCTTTCTCCATGACTCTATCCATGAATTTATCCTCTTGAACAACCTCATCAATATAACCAACTGCGATTGAGTCCTGAACAGAATATGCATCTGCATGAAAAACTGCAGGATAAAAATAATTCTTATTAACTCTAGCTTTCAGGATTTCCATTATTTGTGTCGGGATGTCCATATTATTTCGAACTTCATTTGCCTGGCATACATATTGACCATCTATGGCAATCCTATAATCTGCTGAACAAGTCACAAACAAGCCAAGTGCAATTGAATGACCTGAAACAGCAGCAACAATTGGCCTATCAAAAGAATAAAGTTCTAAAAGCAGGCGATAGCCCAGTTGAACCATCTTTGTAATTTTTTCCATATCACCGGTTGCCAATGTTTTTAAATCAAATCCGCCTGAAAACAAACCCTCTCTTCCGGTAATAACAAGTGCGCCCGAATCTCTGGGAACCTTGCTAAGAAGTTCGTTAACTTGAGCAAGCATGTCATATGAAAAAGCATTTGCTTTGCCATCATCGAGCTTAATTATAGAAATATCATTTTCTTGAGATAAAGTGGCAATTGAATCAGTCATATATTTTTAGCAATAAGTTATTGAGTTGAATATATATTAACAAGAATTACTCCGTTTACTATCAAGAATAATCCAAGAATGGCTTGCCAACTCAACCCCTGCCCATAAATAAAGTAAGATAAAATTGCTATCGATAAGACGCCTAAACCACTCCAACACGCATAAACAACTGCTAAAGGTATGGCTCTTAAGGCAAGAGTTAAGAAATAGAATGAAGCAAAATAACAGATACTCATAATTACGGTAGGTAGTTTTTCAGAGAACTCCTTTGTAATTGGGAGCATTAAAGTGCCCGCAACTTCAAAAACTATTGCGCCTAGTAAAGATAAATATGCTGACATAAGTAAATTTTGTCTTATGGAGAAATATTGTCTAGGTAAGTATTAACTTTAAGTTTAGCATTCTCTCGAATATCCATATAGAAAAGCGCGAAATCTAAACCATGATAATTCCCTGAAGAACCACCAAATGCCTGAAATCTAGTTCCCGTCTGATCGGATGCAAAAAGCAATCCGTTTTTGCACTGAGCTTGAACATATTGCTTGAGCGGGACTTCCAAAGGACCAAAAGTTTCTCCTTTAGGGCCATCATCACCAGTGAAATCTAATGCAAATTCACCTGAAGCATAGACAGCACCCTTGGCATCAGCAAGATCAGATAAAGCTCCATCATTTTTCCAGGTAATGGGATTAACACAAATATTATTTTTATATATTGGCATTTCCTTATTCAGATAGGTCACATTGTATGTATCCCAGTGAACAAGACAGCCTAATTGAGCTGGGCTATCACAAATAAAAATATCGCTCATTTCATTCATGCTATCTTTAGAAATTGCACCACCTATAATATAAGCCCCTACCATTCTTGAGTATAAATCTGTTCCATCAATTTCTTCGGCCAGCAGTCTAATGGAGTGATGTGTACCTTGACTGTGACTTGCAAGAATAAAGGGTCTTCCATTGCTGAGGTTATCGATAAAATACTCAAAAGATTTTTTTACATCTTGATAAACGAATGCATGAACCTCTTCACGAAGTTCATCAGTCCCAAAATAACTATAAATAGATGCTTGGCGGTAGTGAGGCGCATAAATGCTGCAGCAACCATTGAAGGCACTCGCTTGATTGGCCATCATCCATTGGGTATTTTCTTTTGTCGCTGACTCAGTCTCGAGAGGATCAGTCCAATAATGTCCTTTTAAGTAGCCAGTGGGGTGGACAAAAAATACATCTACATTTGAATTTAATTGGTCAATGCCTTCTTCCCCAGCGGGAATTAAGTCAGCTTCATCTTCTATCACAGGAAGAGATGCCCAAGAGCTTTCTTTAGAGTAATCAAGCTGTGGAACAGCATCATTTGGGTTAAAAGGATGATCTGGTCCACCAAAAAAATATCCGTATGCCGTTTCAACTGTTAAACCTTGGTCTCGCAGTTCATCAACATAAGGGAAAGCCCAGGCAACTAATGCTAAAAGTACGCACGCAAAGATAAGAAGTATTCTTTTCATAATATTAATTTATTTTTTTGAGTATCCAAAAACCAAGCCAGGTACTAACAATCGCTTTAAAGGTTTGAGAAATAATAAGTGGCAACGAGAAAATGAAATCTAACCAGGGATTCCAAAACCAGGAATAAAACCAATCAACTATTGGCAGCAATAGTGTGAAGTAGTTTTTAATAAATTCAATAGTGGATAATGTTAAAACCTCATAATCAGATGAGAGCACAACTTGTATACCCCATAAAACAACAATAATTTGAATGGGTGTTGTAGCAATACAAAAGTATGCAATAATTTTAAAAAACGTATTCATGGTTAAACCCCCTCTGAATAACTATAGTGTGTTTACAGGAGAAATAAAAATGTATAAAAAATTTAACTTATTTTCTTTATTGATGATTTCTATATCAATGTCTCTTTCAGCTTATGAGCCATATGGGTCTCATACCTCTGATAAGTGGCAAATATGGGCCTATTCAACTGCAGCCCCATCTTTCTTGGGTGATAAAGCAACCATAATAGGTAGCGGTGGAGAAGTAATACGGGAAGGAACAAATGGATGGACCTGCCAAGCAGGCAATCCAAGACCAGTTCCTGCCAACGGTTGGAAAAGCGCACATGATGCCATGCCCGCATGCTTTGACTCAGAGGGTGCAAAATGGATGGCTGCTTTCATGAAAAACGAAAAGCCTCAACTATCCCGCTACACCTTTATGTGGATGTTGCATGGTGATGTTGGAGAAGATAATACGACTCCATTAGTTTTGAAAAAAGAAGACTCTACTCCTGGTGAGTGGATTGAGTCTGGCCCTCACTTAATGCTGATTCCTCAGGATGCATCTGAAGTTGCGAGTTTTACTGATGACTTCATGCATGGTGAGCCATATGTGATGATGCGTGATACCGATTATGCTCACATCATGATCCCTACAGAAGGTTATTACAAATATACTAAATAATTAGTTTCGATTAATAGGGCTTCGCTAGACTAAGCGGAGCCTCTATTAGAGCTGCCCTGCCAGGCTATTACAGAAAGAGGGATGGTGAGTAAGTAAATTAAAGCTAAAACATTTATGGTGATCCAAAGAAAGTTGATCATGCTTAGCGCAATAATTGAAAATAAAACAAGAAATCCTAGTTTTGATTGAATAAAAAATTGTTTTCTTTTAATCGAGAAAGTTGGAATCCTGCTAACAAGTAAGCCGCTTATTAAAATAATATATCCAGCTACAAAATTAAGGTTTTCATATGCCCAGTTGAAGCCCATAAATGAATGCGTTAATGGCAACATAATTAAAATTGCTCCTACAGGAGTAGGAATGCCACTAAAAAAGTGTTCTGGCTCTCCATTATCTGTCTTTGATTTCTCTAGCCTCACATTATATAAAGCTAGCCTTAAGCAAGAAAATATTATGAAGGCCAAGGCAGCAAATGCACCTATTTTGCTATTTTGATTAAAAATCGACATGTAGATTAACAAACCTGGGGCAATTCCAAAGCTTAAAAAATCAGATAAAGAGTCCAGCTGAGCTCCAAGATCAGATTCACTCTGAAGATGTCTAGCTAACATGCCGTCCAATACGTCGCATACTCCTGCAAAAAGAATGCATACAATGGCTAAGTTGAAATCTGATTCAAGGGCAAACCTTATTGAACTTAAGCCAAAGCTCAGTCCTGTTAAAGTTATTACATTTGGTAGGAGAACCCTAAGATCTAGTTTTTTCATTTTTTTATTTGAAAGAAGCCAAAATCGATTCGCCAGCAATCACTTTGTCTCCAACTTTACATTGTTCAACTGCATCAAGGGGCATATAAATATCCACTCTTGAACCAAACCTAATGAGTCCAAATCTTTCTCCTTGTAGGAGTTTATAATGAGGTGAAATAAAACTTAAAATTCTTCGCGCAACAAGACCTGCAATTTGAACAACTACTATCTGGGCGCCATTTTCAGTATTAATTACTAGGCTGCTTCTCTCATTTTTATCACTTGCTTTATCCATGCTAGCATTTAAAAATTGGCCTTTTTTATAAATAATATGTTGTGCCTCCCCTTGAACAGGGCTTCTATTTACATGCACATTAAATACATTCATAAAAACACAGATGCGTTTCATTTTTTTTTCTTCAATTGGAAGCTCTTTTGGAGGATAAGCCTCATCTATTAAACAGACTTTGCCATCTGCTGAGCTAATCATTAAATTTGAGTCTTTTGGGGTGTTTCTTTTCGGATCTCTAAAGAACCAAATAACAAAAAAAGTTAAAAAAAAGCCAATGGTTGATGCAATATTTGAAACTAAAAGCAAAATTATAGAAAGAGATAGAAATAATGCGGCAAACTTGAACCCTTCTGGGTGAATATAGGACCGTCTTCTGTTTGGTTGATTCATTTTTTTATCTTTTAAATAGTCCGGCATTTTATGCCATAAAAGATATTTTTAAAAATTTATTATTGATTAAAACCCCTGAGTTGGCTGTATAAAATTAAAATTGCCATGGCAAGCTGCAAAAAGAGGGTAATCCATAAAATAATTTTTGTAGTTTGTCTAGGCTGCAAGTCTTGATCCAGTTTACTTGTCAGATACAAAGCTCCAATATTAATAATTGGAAGGCCGAGCGCTGCCCAGATTCCAGCAATTAACAAAAGAGTAATCGGATTAGGTAGTAAAAAATAAGCAATCGATGAAAACAATGGTATTACAAATGCAATTATTTTAATTAAATGCTTTCGAGTGCTATCCCTTTCAGCAACCAAGCCAATTGAAATTAAGTAATCTGAGATCGTTCTGGTGAATGCTGCTGTTCCAGAAAGCAAAGTTGAGAAAAGAACAAAAAAAGCCAAGGGAATAAAAAACCATTTAGCCCAAGTTCCTAAAATTGTAGTGAACATATTTAAAAGGGTTTGAATAATATCACCATCTGGAGGAGGATACAGACCCAAGGTGTTTAAGACTGCTGCGCCCAGAAGAAAAAATGGAAGTGTGCCAATAGTCACAAAGAAGACTGTTGCCCAAACATCTGTTTGCATTACCTTGATCCAAGCTTTGACTTCTTGCTGATCACCGCCATGTTTGGCATAACCTTTCTCTAAACACCAATAAGTGTATGCCATAATTTCACCATAGCTGATGCCAGTAAAGCCAAAAACTGCAAGAGCCAAAGCTGCATGCTCAAATGGAAATGAAAATGAAAGACCTTCTAAAATTTGCGAACCTGAAATAGCATAGGGCGTTGATTGCATTGAAATGGCAATGATTAATGTAACAACTGAAAAAAAGACAACCATTCCAAGCAGAAGTTTTTCCAGTGTTTGATAGGTCCCGAGATATAGAATGAGCCAAGTAATAAAACATGCGATTGCTACCCATATTTCGGTACTCAGTATTGGTATCATTAGGTGCCCTGCTTCTGCTACAGCTCCTGCAAGACCACCCATGCCTGCAACAGAAGGAATTACGCCAATGAACATAAACCAAACTAACCATGAGGCTTTTTTACCTCTAAGGTTTGTTTTAGGCCCAGGCATATCTGAGAAAGATTCAAGGAAGGTCTGATTTGTAGCTATTACATAACGGCTAATTTCAGCCTGTATGAGTGGTTTGCTCCATAGACTTAATAAAAGCCACCATAGCAGTGCAAAACCAGTTGCTGCTCCTAATAATGGTGATAGAGCTATTGATCCACTCCCTACAACACTCCCAGTAACAATAATACTGGGACCTATAAATTTTATACGCTGAATAAAGGAAGTTGGGGCTTTGATCATTTTGTTTTTTGTAAAAGTACTATGTCCTTTGATTGCACTTCACAAATCCAATTTCTTTGAGAGGCAATGACTTGAAAAGTTTTTTCAGCATAAAAAGTTACATGTGTAGGGTCTCTTCTATAGTACCAACTTTCAAACATATCGTCTGTTGTTAAAAAACACGTCATAATGCCTAGCCAGCCTCCCTGCTTTAAAAGATTATTGAGCGTATTAAATTCTTTCCAGGGATCATGAAAATGTTCTGCTGTCTCAGTGCATGTTATAAAATCATACTGCTGAGAAAGAACCTTTGTGTCTGGATAAAAGAAGGGGTCATAAAGCAGGACTTCAAAACCATCTTTTTTAAACATATCAGCCAAAGCAGGGCCATGGCCACATCCAAAATCTAAGCCCCTGGAGCATGGTAAAATTTTTTCTTTTAGAGGTTTTGCAAGCTTTGCTAAGAAAGCTCTATATTCTGGGTCATCGATTTCATTGTTATGCTCTAAGTATCGCTCCTTCTCATCATTGCTTTTAAGCAAGAAATCTTTATCTAGAAATTTTCCACCACATTGGGAACAGTTCCAATAAATTTTTTGGTCAGAAGTTTGAAAACTTTCAACAGCATCTGAGCCACAGATATTGCAAAGCATTTCTAAATAACTTTTTTAATCCCATCAATTGAAATTAACATTCCTTGATGAATACCGTCAGCAAAAATATCTGGGGAAATTTCGGTTGTCCAGCTCAGCATGCATTCTTGCTCATTTAAAGATGCTATTTGCATAGTTGCTAAATGATGTTCAATGGGTGCAGGAGTCTTTATTGCTGAATACTGAAGAGTCATGCTTGCATCATCTTGTTTTAATATTTTTTCAGTGATCTGCCCCATCCCAGTCATTTCAAAATGCCTAAAATCGCCTTCTAATGTAATCTTGTCAATGGTCGGCACCCAATCGCATCTTCCTACATCGGAGAGAATTAACCAAAGCTCATTTGCTGAACAATTAAACTTAGTCTCTTCTTTAAGCGTTTTCATTTATTGTAAATTGGATTTTAATGCTCCTTGAAATTTTTCTCTCTAACATACCCAACTTTGGTTGTTTTAAAATGCTTGAAGGGAACACCAAGGCGATTAATAGTATTAATGACATTTTGGGAAACATTGCCATAAATCTCAATTGTAAAACCATCGGCTAACTCGGCATGCTTTGTTATATATTCCTGAACTGGTGGATTAGCATCATGCTTAATGAATGCTTCGCTGTTTGTATAAACTTCTGTCCATGTAAAGGCTAGAGGATCATCTGGATCAGCATCAAAATTATGGAAAAGCATGCCAGGTTCACTTAACTCAACAGCGTTATCGACTTCATCGGCTATCTCAAGATACTCCTCAACCATTCCATCTTTCACTTGAATCCTGGCAATAAGAACGAATGGGGTATCTCCATCCGCAGCTTTATGCCCGTGATGGGCAGCTTCAGTTAATGGAATAATTGAGATTGATAGGACTAATGCAAAAAATAGTTTCATATTTTATCTCCCGTAAAAATTTTTATTCTACAGCAATATATTAAGAATTAGAGGGCTGTTCTGCTTGCAACATAACCTCAATTGGTAGCTCAAAAGCACTACGTTGTAGATCCCAGATCTTAGAAATCGAATCTGTACTTAATTTGCCATAATAATGAGGAAACGAACCTATTCTATTTCCAGGTGGTATGGGCGTCTCAAATTTTATTTGTTCATGCGTCTTTGCAAAATCTACTTGAAGCAGTATCACTGATTCCTCTTTGCCAAAATATAAAGACAGTGTTGTGTTGAGTTGGGTTGCCGTAGAAAGATGGATAAAGCCATCTTTTTGATCAAGATCTGTGATGATTAAGCCTGAAATCTGGGCCTGCTTCCATTCATCTTGAGTGAGGACTTTATATATTGGACTATTCAAACTATCTCTATAATGCTAGATCCATCTTCTGGTTGTTTGCTTGTATTGATCAAAATCTTGAGAGAATAAATCTATCATTGCCTTTTCTTCTGGAATAATTTGAAACTTTGTTATGTATGCACAAAATAAGGCAATAAGAACAATTCCACCTATAATATTAAAGAACATAGCCATCGAACTTAATACACATGCCATTCCAAGATACATGGGATTTCGAGAAAATTTGAAAATTCCACCCGTCACTAACTTTGTTGCTTGCTCAGGGCTTAAAGGGTTTACAGTTGTCTGGTCTTTTCTGAATAATCGAACAGCAGATATTAAGATAAAAAAACCTAGCAAGAGTAAAAATATTCCAAGATATAAAGAATACGTAATCTCAACTGCTGGAAATAACCCTCTAGAAAAATAAATTGATAGGCCAAATGCCAACGTAACTAATGGTGGTGGAATTTTTGTTTCCATTTTATTGAACTCTCCTAACTCTTGAACTAATTATTTAAAGATTAGTGATTAAAATATATACCTCCAGCACAAGAAGTCAAAAAAATTTTGAGGGTCTGTATCCTAGCTTTTATTTTTAATATGTGTGTTTGGCGGTCCAAGAATTATCCTTAACATCTCACTAAAATTAGTCTTACTTTTAATATCTTCAATCATCGATGTCCAAGCCATAAAAGTTATCTTGGTTGGGTTAAAGGTATTAACGTTATTTACCAAACCAAACTTTACCGGTTCTTCTTCCGACTCAAATGTTCCAAACATCCTGTCCCAAATTATTAATAGATTTCCATAATTTTTATCTATGTACTGTTTATTAGAGCCATGATGGACTCTATGATGCGATGGGGTATTAAAAATCCACTCAAGCGGACCGAGCTTTTCAATAATTTGTGTATGGCCAACTATCCCCCATAAGGTGCTAATAACTCCAGCTACTGCAATAATTGTTGGATCAAATCCAAGCAGGGGAAGTGCCATAAAGAATGGTATTTTGGAGATGGGGCCAAACCAAGCCTGCCTAAAGGAGACAGCAAAATTCATTTCTTCACTTGAATGATGGCTTAGATGAATAGCCCAAAGGAATCTAACCCTATGCGACATTCTATGATAAACATAAAAAACAAGATCAATCATGATGAAGGTTAGAAGCCACATTGCCCATAAGGGCAAAATACTAGCGAGCTCAAGAATCTTAAATTGATATAAATAAAAATGAAAGGCTAAGATTAAGCCTTTGATGGAAAAGGCTACTATGATATTTCCTACAAGCAAACCAATGGTGCAAAGAGAATCTTCTGTGTTGTAGTATTGCTTATTTTTCCAATTAGAGATCAAAAGTTCAGCAAAAATCATTGCCAGCACGATTGGCGCACCAATTGCGTATACCTCATTTACAGTCAGATCAGTCAAAATATTACCTACAAAAGAGATAGGTTAATATGATTTTAATCATTTAGCACATTTTTTTTAGATGAGGGGCTAGGCATTATCTCCATAATCTTCCATATGTTTAGCTGTTCTTTCGTTGGTGCCATACATAAAATGATTTTCCATCTTTTCTCTGTATTTACTTGCAGGAACAGTTAACCCAACCGCTTCAGCCACTTCTCTTTGATGCATAGGCGTTGCTCCACAACAAACACCAAGTAATTTAATTCCTATCCTATTAACTTCTTCAAAAAAGGCGCGCATCTCATATCTATTACAATAAAGGGGATCAAGAGCTGTTGGAAATGTTCTGCCGTGCGGTGCATGACAGGTGCAACCATTGTTATCAGGCAAATTAAAAAAAGTGGGATGCTCTTCGGTTGTCCTAAATGGAAGTGGTAAAGCTGCCATATGACAACTAATCGCTTCCCTGATTTCTCTTAAATAAGGCAGCATGGTTGCTGGTCCTCTGAAACAGTTCATTCCAACAACGTCTGCGCCTCTTTTCTCAAGCTCTTTACAAGTGTCAACTATTGAGATGCCGTCTCGCATAATATTCTCTCCCATTGGAGCAATATTAATAACCGCAGGCAATCCTGACTTTTGAATAATTTCAAGTGCTTTATATGCTTCTTCAGCATAATAAAAAGTTTCACCCATTATTAAATCAGCGCCCTCATCAACCGCCCATTCAACCATCTCATTGAACATCCTTTCTACTTCAAGCTGAGAATCCTTATCATCCTGGTCCCAGATATTTGAATTGGAAATATTGCCGGACATTAAGTTTGGTTCTCCGCCGCCAATGGGGTTTTCGGCAACTTTTTTTGCTATCTTGAGTGCAGCTCTATTTAGAGGCTCTAAGAGCTCTTCTTTATTTATAACTCGCATCTTCTCCCTGTGTCCGTTATAGGTAAATGCCTGCACAATGTCAGATCCTGCATGCTGAAAATCTTTGTGTAGATTTTCTAAAGCTTCTGGATGCTCTAATGCAACCATAGGGACAAACTCACCAGAAGCTAAGTAGCCTCTTTTTTCTACTTCAAATAAAAAACCCTCTGCACAAATGACTGGGCCTAAATCTAATCTTTCTATTAATTGTCGTTTCATTTTTATATACCTCAAAATTAACCTAATAGCAGTGGACACCACAATTATTGGGCTCTTGTTAAAATCCTGGGAATAATTTCCGTTTTAGCTCTTTCTTTTAAATCGCGGCAATAGGATCAAATCACGATAATTACAATTATAGTACCGTGGAATTCTTTTGCAATGATTAACTAACTAAATGATGTCGTCGCGGGGTTTGAACTCTAGCACGGTAGCATTAATACAGTATCTCGGCATACCATTTGGTCCATCGGGAAAAACATGTCCTAAATGAATGTCTGAAGTAACAGATCTTATTTCTGTCCTTCGCATTCCATAACTATTATCAGGCTTTGTATAAACTGAGCCCTTAATTGGAGCTGTAAATGAAAGCCAACCTGAGGAGGAGTTAAATCTATCTTTGGTATCAAATAACGGTACACCGCTCAATTTATCAATAAAAATGCCATCAGGAGTATTTTTGAAAATTTCATATTCTTTACAAAACCTTGCATCTGTTCCCTGCTGAAAAGCAACTTTATAGGCTTCTGAATCTCCAAGCTTAAAGTAACCTAGCGCTTCATAAAATTCTTTAGGGCTAAGGTACCCTTGATAACCAAAAGCCTCTACTCCATTTTCTAGGAATAAAATAGTTGGAGTTGCCCATGTAGGCGATTTAATTTCTAAGCCCTGCAATTGTGAGGCCATTCTAAAAACAAGTGGGATATCACCATGATAGCTTTTTACAACTTTAGTTCTAAATTTTTCACAGTATGGGCAATAGCCTTCTGCTTCAATCACAATAATATGTTTTCCTGAAAGTAACTCAGAATTATCAAGTATTGGCACTTCGACTCTCTTAGCAAATGTCACGCCCGTGGAATGATCGGGACAATATCCATTTGGATTTTTTGCGATATAGTCTTGGTGATATTTTTCTGCCTTATTAAAATTTTGAATCGGTTTGACCAAGGTTGCAATGGAACCGTAACCTTCAGCTGATAAAAGTGCTTGAAAGGTAACAAGAACCTTGTCAATTATCTTTTTTTGTTCTTCCGTTGAATACAAAATAATGGATCTGTATTGAGTGCCAAGGTCATTTCCTTGACGATTTACTTGAGTGGGATCATGAGATTCAAAATAATGTATTAAAAGTTCTTCGGTAGAGATAAGATTTTTGTTATAAGTGACCTCTACTACCTCAGCATGATTATTAGCATTAAACTTATTTTTAAGTTTTGTGATTTCCCTATAAGTAGCTCGAACACCTTTTCCATCCGCATAACCAGAAACAGCATCTATAACTCCAGGCAAAGATTCATAGCCCTTTTCAGCTCCCCAGAAACAACCTGAGCCTAAAACAATCTTTTCTGCATGAACGGTAGCCTTTTCAATGGAAGAAGCAGATAGCAACCCCAAAAAAAGTGGAAGAGTAAGTATGTATAAAGAAGGTATTAGTTTTTTCATCAAGTAAGAATTTTATCAAATAAAGTTAGTCAAAAAAACAATGATGCATTTAATCTAGGTGTTGAACAAGAAGCGTAGGAACATTTTGGGTATGCGATTTTACTGTGGCAACCAAAGTTTTTTCCTTCACGCCTTTTTGAATGGGTGTTACTTCAACCCCTTCATCTAAAAGTCGTTGATGGGCTTTTTCTATATCTTTTACATCCCATGCCAACCCCCACATTTTATCGCTGGGCGGCAATTCATCCTTTTGCTCTATAACTTCTATGGTGGTTTTATTGAGTCTAAAAAAGAGCATCCTTTTTTGCCAATGCTCAATGATTTTATCGAGGGCAAGACGAATGTTAAAGATATCCCTATAAATCTCTATGAAACCGTCTGCGTCATTGGTATTGATTACAACATGGTCTAATTTGTGAGGAGATGATGGTCCTATGGCTATGGGCTGAGGAAGACTTCCCTCAGTGTGCTCGATGACAAAAGAAAAGATGCCTCTAGTGAGCTCAGGGGGAAGAAACAAATTTTTCCATTTTCTAACCTGTCGATCGGAAGAATTTATGCCCTCCCCATCAGAAAGGTCCCCCATAAGGAACTTCTTCTCTTGAAGAGAGTTATGAACACTAGCAATATCCTCTGTGGCAAAGACCATACCAATCAAACCTTCGCCAGCTGTTTCTAAGTAATAATTTACTAGATCAGCGCCCAAACCCTCACTGGCAGGAGCTAGTAATTCAAAATAAGTATTTTCAAAATTAAACAAGGAGTTGCTTGTACCTAATTCTTTGTGCGTGCCACTCCAAACAGGCTCCATGCCAAATAATTTTTGATAATTATTTTCAGCCTCCTGCAAGTCTTTCACTGCAACAATGAGGTGATCTAGTTTATTAAACATTTTATAAAACTATTTTTTTCCGGTTAAAACCAAAGTCCCTGCCCAGTCTTTAGATAGATTGGCTCGCCAGCTTGTCACATCATCAAAACCCGCTTGCCTAAAAAAACTGACCCATTCTGTTTCTTTAAACATTAGCATTCTAGTGCCCACTTTATCTTCCCAGGAATGTGAATCACTGTTTTCGTGGTACAAATCTATACCGACAATTAGCCTTCCCCCCTCATTTAGCCAAGAGTTAGCTATTTTCGTCAATATAGCAGCAGGATTTTCTAGATAATAGAGAACCTCCATAGAGTGAATTAGGTCATACCTTTGAATAGGCTCATGCTCGTCAATGTTGCCAAGAATATACTCCTCACTGCCTCCTCGCTCTCTTGCGTTTGCAATCATTTGGGGGCCCCATCAATTCCAGAGGCATTTATGCACAATGGATTTTCAATAACCTTTCTAACAACCCAGCCGTTGCCACAACCAAGATCTAAAAAAGTAAAATCTTGATTAATTTCATCTCTTTCTTTCAATGCGTAGTCCAGCATCTCATTCACAGCATTAGCATGGCTTTCTTCCATGCCTATGTCTTTATCAATCTCAGCCCATCTGTTAAAAACTTCTATTGCATCTTTCATATTACGAGTTGCTAAGCCTCTTTTTTAATATCGATTTTAAAAAATAATAGGATGCCAGATATGGAGCTAACCAAAGCTAATATAGAAAATATTTTTAAGAGTACATTATCTATATTGTCCCTTTCCTGCCAATCCATAATATGAAAACCCCACATCAAATCCCATATTCGCCATTGAGCTGATCTTATTGCAACCACTTCTCCAGTAAAAATATTTAGATAGGCATTAATTTCATCGTCATTGGCATTATGAGTAACCACTTTGTAAATAGGCAATTGTCTGCCTCTGTATTCTGAG
>JBJLIA010000045.1:0-12397 GCA_045564035.1 Gammaproteobacteria bacterium
ACCTTAGGAACAGAATTACCATCAAAATTAGTAACTTCTGAAGATGGAATCATGATGTTTGCATACATTATTGCTGCAGGAATAGATAAAATAGAAGCAGACACTAGATGCTGAATTAAATTAATATCTGGAAATTGTGGTGCCAGCATTGATACCAATGCAATCATAATAGATCCAGAAACAGTCGACATGCCAGCAGTCATTAAAATTAATAATTCTTTTTCACTCATCTTTGATAAATATGGTCTGACAAGCAAAGGCGCTTCTACCTGACCCATGATGATATTAGCAGTTGCGCCTAATCCAATAGGACCACCAATATTAAAAAGTTTTTCAAAAATCTTAGAGATCGCTCTTATGATTAAGGGAAGGATATTCCAAAACCAAAGCAATGCAGACAAACTTGAGATAACTATAATCAAGGGTAAGATTTGAAACGCGAAAATCATTGAATTTCCAGTTCCAGAACTTTCAAATGGAGATGTCGAGCTATTGCTTAAATAACCAAAAACAAATTCAGCTCCTTCTTGAGTTGCTGCTTGTAAGGCAGTGACCCCCTCGGAAAGGTAAGCAAAAATTTGAACGATAAAAGGTATTTTTAATAGAGCAAAAGCTAATACTATCTGCAGGATTATGGCTGCAAAAATATGCCGATAATTAATTGACGATATATTTTGTGAAAATGGTACAGCGATACAAACCAGCCCAACAAAGCCAATAATAATTTGAAATATAGAGGTAATTGACATGACTTAGTATAGCTTAATTGCTCTGAGCCTTTCCTCTAAGAAATCATGCGCGCTAATAGAATTGTCGCAATCATCAACTATAGAACAAAGCTCAATTTCGGGGGAAGGATGCAAAAAGAATGGCATGCTGTAGCGAGATGCAGATGAGCTAGCATTATGATCAACCACCCTATGGCTGGTACTTTTGAGTTGAGAACGAGTTACTAACTGCATCATATCTCCAATATTGCAGACAATGGATTTACTTTTTGCAGCTATTGGAATCCAATCACCTTTGGGATTTTGAACCTCTAATCCAGATTCTTCAGCACCCACTAATAGGGTGATGAGATTGATATCCTCATGAGCACGGGCACGCAGAGTATTTGATTGATCTGGAACAGGAGGATAATGAATTAATCTTAAAATAGAATTACCTTTTAATGCCCAATTATCAAAAAATGATGGATCTTTATTTAAAATTACAGCGATTGAACTTAAGACTTTCATCCCAAGAATGTTTAATTGGTTAAATAATATATCAAATTGATTATTAAAATCTTTAATCTCAGAAACTGATATATTTTCAGAGATCCTTGAGTCAAATGATTCATCAACAGTTGGGCCATGATGCCAAAACTCTTTTAAATCAGGAGTTGTTTCACCAACGGCAGTTTCTTTTCCATATGGGGTATAACCCCTTGCTCCAGCTTTTTCAGGATGAGCATAGTTACTTTTTACCTCCTCCGGGAGTGAAAAAAAATCTCGGCTAACTTTATAACTTTTTTCTAAAACCTCATCAGCTATACCATGATCGGTAATAGTAAAAAAACCATGGCTTGTAAGTGCTAATTTTAATTTACGAATTGTATCTTCATCTCTTTTGTTGATATCAAGCATAGAAAAAGACGGGATTGAATCAAATGACATAACCTATTTTAACAAAAAAAGGGCAGTAATAACTGCCCTTTTGAAGAGTAATTGTAAATTAGAAATTAAAGTTATATCTAAATCCTAGCTGAGCTCGCCACAAACTTGGTGTTGTTTGCGTTCTAATACCCATGGGATTTTCTAAATCAAATGCGTAGGATGGAGATAAAATATACTTACTAAAGTCTTCTGTCATATCAATATCAAAGATAGGATTAGTTCTTGTGTAGTGACCCGATCTATGTACGCCCATGTCATCGTCTATAAGATTAAGAATATTTTGAATACCAAGCTCTATAATGAATTCGTCTTCATCTCTTAAACCAGGCAAAACTTGGGTGACTTTTACGTCCATTGTAGAGACATATGGAGAATTAATATGGCCTTTAGGCGCAATGCTTCCTCGATAACCCTCTAATCCTAATGCTCGAATCATTTCCATTGCCTGACCAGCAAACTCTAGGTCTGGTGCCGCACAACTCACCCAACATACCAAAGGATCGCTGGCACCAGTTGGGACATAGATTAAGAAGTTTCTATTATCATCTTGAAGGCTATCATCTAAACCAAATGCCTGTCTTTGATAATTAGCCACACTCTTTGTTTCTGTAGCAAAAGTGGCACTTAACGGAGAACCTGATCTTCTTTCAAAGAAAACTGAAAAAGTAGTTGGGCTATTTTCCCCAAAGAAATTATGAGTAGAACTTAGGGTTGCGAACAACCTATGTTCAATTTCAAAAGGTGATCTTCCAGGTAATGCGTTATTAGGATCGGCATTAGGGCTCTTACCATAAGTTGAATTAGCTGTAGATGAAGTTGACTGATTAATCATGCTCATATTTTGATGCGCATATCCAATTGTAAAGACCCCATCCCCATCATTAAAAGATTTTGATCCAGTTAATGAAAATAATTCACCGTCAGATCCACCTTGAGTGTATAAGCCCATTTTAAAAGATCCATAGGACGTCATATTATAAATAGGTCTTCCATCAGGCGCCCTAAGAGCTGGAACTTGTGGAACTCCACCAATTAATGGATCCCCAGTATTTAGCGCTTTGTATACAGGTTGCTCGTAGGTTTTATTTAGATATGAGGCTTGAACAAACCAGTCTTTGATTTCTGTTTCATAAGTTAAATTTAAAACTTTTTGCTCTGGCCATGAGAAACTTGGAGCAGTTGTGATAACTGTAGAATCTCTTAGACCAGCAATAGCAATTGCATCTTTAACGCACTGAGGCATGGTAGCAGTTGCATTTGCGGGGTTAGATGTTGGATCACAGCCAGCAACAGCGTTACTGCTACTATATCTTGCAGTTTGCACCCCATTGTTGGAATAAGCATTTGAAACCCAAACTAACGGAAATTTAGTTGCATAAGTTCCATAAGATAGTTTTAAAGCACTGCCATTATCGAAAGAGTAGTCAGCGGCAAAACGATAGTTGGTTTGATTGCCACCTCTTCCCATGCCTGCCTGATTGAATCCATATGCATCACTAAATCCATTGGCTTGAAGGGTAGGATCACCATCCACTTTTTGAGTTCTTAAGCCAATGCTTAGATTTAACTTAGGACTAACTGATATTTCATCTTGAATGAAGAACGATTCTATTGAATAGTCAAATGCAGCGGCTCCACCAAGCTCAGTTCCTACTCGTGAATTACTGGCTGAATAAGAGCTTGGAGCTTTGGCTAAGAAATCTGCATAGCTATCAAATTCATAAGAACCATCTTGAAAAGCTATAAAGACATTATAAATATCATAGGCCTTCTCCTCATAACCAAAAGTAATTGAGTGATTGCCAATATCATAGATACCTTTAAGCTTGGTTGTTTCAGCTGTAGTCTCTAATGCATTTGCACTTCTATATGGATCAACGCCTAGATATATACGTGACATACCAAAAGCATCATTGATTCTGAAATTTGCAGTATTGCTTCCGATTGGTGAGCTTTGACCAGTCGCGGTAGTTTTAGAATTATAAGAAATTTCAGTACTGAAACTGTCGGACCAATTAGAAACTAGCAAAAACCCATCTGACTCTGTCATTTCAGGCTTTAGATACTCATTAGATGGAAAATAGTAGTTAAAAGGATTGCTATTTGAACCTCTCAGCGCCTCGGAATCTGTTTCTCTATAATTAACTTGCAAGCGATGATCGTCATTTAAAATAAAGTCGAGTCGAAGAGTTGTATTTTCATTGGTTACACTATTTGAAGAAGAGTATAAAAGTGGGTCAAAACCATAAATACTTTGGGTATCGGTTTGAATTTGTCTTACTTGCTCGATTGTAATAGGTTGAGAAAAAGGTGCTCCTGAACCAACTGGGCCATAATTAATAGGAGTTGTCTTATCATTACTTTCAAAAGCAACAAAGAAGAATGCTTTATCTTTGATAATTGGTCCACCTAGAGTAAAGCCCTCAGACGTATCATCAAATTCTTGGTCTATGTCTCTACCGTCAACAGAGTCTCCTACAAAAGAATCTCCTCTGTCATAAGAATAAACTGAGCCTTTGAAGTCGTTAGTACCACCTTTGGTCACAACCTCAATGACTCCACCCTCAAAATTACTGTACTCAATGGAAGAAGGGGCAACCCTAACATTAAGCTGCTCAATTGAATCAAGATTAATTGGGCTTGCTTGCCCAGGATATCCACTAGCATTTAAACCAAAATCATCGTTATAGGAAGCACCATCTACCAAGATATCGTTTGTTCTGGATCCACCACCTGCAATACTTAACTCAGCATCTTGACCATCACTGGCATCATTGGCTACTGACCAAGGATTTAATCTTACAAAATCCTTTAGATCTCTTGTGACTGAAGAAAATTTACTTATGTCATCTGATGAAATAGATGTTGAAAAACCAATGTCCTTATTTGTATTTAATTTACTTGCAACCGTAACAATTTCTTCAAGACTCCCAGCAGATAAAGTTACATTCGAACGAAAGGTATCACCAACAGTTAAGCTCACATTGGATAATGATTCAGAGTTTCCACCAAAACTGACTACAATCGTGTAAGGACCGCCTGGGCGAAGTCCACGAAATGCAACAGAACCAGAGCTCGATGTATTCTTAGAAGCTTTGGAATTGGTTGGCTCAAACGTTACAGAAGCTGAGGCGCCTGAAATTGGATTTCCACTGCTATCAAGGACTGTAAGATTGATATCAGATGTTAGCTCCTGAGCAAATGCTGGTATAGCAAGCATAGCCACAAGCACGAATAAGTTACGTAAAGATTTCATAATTTTCCTCTAAAAAATTAAATAAGAATATTTGCAAATTTTATACCTCTTTTAAACTGATTAAAAGAAACAATTTAGCAACAATTAAGCCAGGGGGATTTAAACCGATATAGTTTTAAATTTTGTATAGTCCTGAAGTGCCTCAGGAATAGTGATTGAGCTTTTTTGATCAAAATTATTCTCAATCAAAGCAATTAATGCTCTACCTGCAGCCAGTGCTGACCCATTGAGAGTGTGTGCAAATATTGAAGCGCCCTCTTCTTTAAAACGAATTTTAGCCCTTCGTGACTGAAAGTCAGTGCAGTTAGAGCAAGAAGAGATCTCTCTGTATGTTTCTTGACTGGGTATCCATACCTCTAAATCATATGTTTTTGCAGCAGAAAAACCTAAATCTCCAGAGCATAATTCAACTACCTGATATGGAAGGTTCAAATCTTTTAAAATACTTTCAGCATGCGAGGTAAGGTTTTCTAGGGCTTCAAATGATTGGTCTGGATGACAAATTTGAACTAACTCAACTTTTTCAAATTGATGCTGTCTGATGAGCCCTTTTGTATCCTTACCATAACTCCCAGCCTCTGATCGAAAGCAGCTGGTATGAGCGGTCAGCTTTAAAGGAAAGTCTCCAATTTCTAGAATTTGATCTCTGAATAAATTAGTGAGCGGCACTTCAGCGGTAGGAATTAAATAATAATCATCTGTAAGCTGAAAAAGATCATCAGAAAATTTTGGAAGTTGCCCTGTTGCAGTTAATGATTCAGTGTTTGCAACCATGGGCAGATAATACTCTTTATAGCCATGCTCTGATGCTTTATCTAGCATAAATGCGATTAGAGCTCTTTGTAGTTGAGCAATTTGACCCTCCAATACTGCAAACCGAGAACCAGCCAAAAGATTGGCTGATTCTGTATTAATCATAGAGGTTATCTCCAAGTGATCTTTTCCACCAATAGCAACCGGTTTGCCAAATTGTCTCACCACAACATTATTTTCTTCACTAGAGCCTGTTGGAGTAGACGAATCTGGTAAGTTTGGAATATCAAGTAAAAAATCTTTTAAATTTACTTGGATATCATTTAATTGATTCAAACATAAATCTAGATCAGTTTTAACAGAGTCTATTTTTTGACTAAGGATGGGATCCTCTTTTCCTTCTTTTTTAAGCATCCCATACTCTTTTGATAAGGCATTACGTTGAGCTTGTAAATCTTCAGTTTGTGTTTGAAATTTTTTTCGTTCAGCTTCAAGAGTTTCAAATGAAGAAACATTAAGAGCATAGTTTTTTGAATTTAATTGTTTGACAACAATTTTGGGGTCAGCTTTTAATAAGTTTAAATCAATCATTTTTATGTCGTTTTAAATAATGAGTATGCAAAAAATGTACCTATTAAACATGAGGCAATTGACGCAACTACATAGATCAAAGCATTAGTACTCTTGCCATTGTATAACAATTCAATTGTCTGCTGTGAAAAGGCAGACATAGTTGTGAAAGACCCTAAAAAACCTACAACCAAGAAAAAATACATATTAGATTTCATGTCTGTTATCTGAGCCATGACAATACCAATACAAAAACAGCCAATAAAATTTATAAGCAATGTGCCAACAGGCAGCATGAAAAAATAACTCGTTTTTAACAAGTCACTGATTAAATATCTTAAAGCTGCACCAAAACCCCCGCCACAAGCAATTACAAGTATCTTTATCATATTGGTGTTAACTCTATGCCGTGCTCAACACCAATAGAATCTTGATAACGAATAAGATTTAGCGCTTTGTTATTAAAGAAAAATTTAATTGAGCTAGAGCCATCATTTGGAATAATTTCAGTTACTGCATCATTGGTATGATTAACCTTATATTCAGAAGCATTTTCGTCAATGCCATTGATTAACAGATTTAGAAAAAATATATTAGCCTCTCTAATGTTAATGATTTGCTTTTGATCAAGAAAAACATCATGAATTTCTAAAGAATCGCCCTCTATTCTATAGTTCTCTTCAAATGGAGATAGCACATTGACTGTAATCCCTTTTGCATCAAAAAAAATATTACCTGAGGATGATTCAATCTTTAAGTCAGATTGGTTAAGAGATCTTTCAGTAAATGAATAATTTTTTTTTAATTCGCTATTCAGAAGATCTGTTGGACTTATTTCATCTGCTAGCGCTGAATAAGATAAAAGATAAAAGATAAAAGATACTCGATAGATCATTGCTGCTTGGGAACCAATACTTCTCGACTTCCATTACTGCTCATTTCAGAAACCAGTCCAGCCATTTCCATAGCTTCAATAATTCTAGCTGCTCTGTTATACCCAATTCTTAATTTTCTTTGCACAGCTGAAATAGAGGCTCTTCTTGATTCAATAACAAAGTTTACTGCCTCATCGTAAAGCTCGTCATCCTCCTCTGAAGATTGAGAGCCATTTGAATCTGACCAACCAGGTATTAGACCGGTGTCTTGAAGTTCTGATGTAATTTCATCTAAATAATTTGGTTCTGATTTGTCTTTCCAGCTGCTGACAACCCTATGCACTTCGTCATCTCCTACAAATGCGCCATGCACTCGCTCTGGAACTCCTTGCCCAGCTGGCAAATAAAGCATATCACCGGCCCCAAGCAGTTGCTCCGCACCGCCTTGATCAAGAATAGTTCTCGAGTCGATTTTAGATGAAACCTGAAAAGCAATTCTTGAAGGTACATTTGCTTTGATGAGCCCAGTAATTACATCAACAGAGGGTCTTTGAGTTGCCAGGATTAAATGAATTCCTGCCGCTCTTGCCTTTTGAGCAATTCTCGCGATTAAATGTTCAACTTTTTTACCAACAATCATAATCATATCTGCAAACTCATCTACAACTACAACAATTGATGGTAATTCTTCTAGTGGCACCTCTTCATCTTCCTGAAATGGATCAAGCAAAGGTTTGCCTGCAGCATTAGCCTCTGCTACCTTTTTATTAAAAGCTGCTAGACCTCTTACACCCATTTCAGACATCAACTTATACCTTCTGTCCATTTCAGCGACACACCATCTCAAGCCATTTGATGCATCGGTCATATCGGTAATAACAGGAGTTAATAGATGAGGAATACCCTCATACACAGATAATTCAAGGATTTTTGGATCTATCATGATAAGACGAACTGCCTCTGGATCTGATTTAAATAGCAAACTCAATAACATGGCATTAAGACCAACAGATTTTCCTGATCCAGTTGTTCCAGCAACAAGCAGATGAGGCATCTTAGCTAGATCAACTACAACTGGCTTTCCAGCTATGTCATGCCCCAGGGCCATTGAGAGAGGTGAGCTAGAATTTCGGAAAGTTTCTGAAGATAAGATTTCTGTTAATTGAACCATTTTTCTATTGGAGTTAGGTATTTCAACTCCTACAACAGATTTTCCAGGTATTACCTCGACCACCCTTACGCTTGTGACTGCAAGAGACCTTGCAATGTCTTGAGCAATATTTGTAATTTTACTGGCTTTCGTACCTGGAGCAGGCTGAATTTCAAATCTAGTTACAACTGGTCCAGGAATAACAGAAACAACTTTTGCCTCAACTCCAAATTCTTGTAGCTTAATTTCAAGCCTGTCGGCCACCTCGTCTAATTGTTCCTTTGTAAGAGATGATCCATCATCCAGCACTCTATCTAGAAGATCTGTTGAAGGCATCTCTGAATTTACATTCTTTTCCTTGGGCTTATAAACCGTAGAAGTTACTGGCGATTCATTTTTTGGGGTCTCAGTTTTTGATGCTATTTTTTGAGATTCTTGTTGGATGATTTCTGGTTGAGTTGCTGGATTTGATTTAGGTAGATTTAATTCTCTAGGTGTTGCTTCGGCAACAGATCGCTCAATGTTAGGCTCATCGATAGATTTAGGCTTTGATAAATCAATAGATTTTATGGCTTGATATAGAAATTCAAACAGCTGATTAATCCTGAAACTAATTTCTAACAGTAAATATTGAGCTCCACGGCCAAGAGCATCCATGACAGACAACCAAGAAAATGAAAAGGTCAAAGAAATAGATATTAGAAAAAAAATTACAATAAAGATTAAAGAGCCAACAACTCCAAAAATATTTGAAAGATTAGTAAAGATCAATGTGCCTATCAAGCCGCCAGATGAAGATTGAGGGAAATAATCACCTGAATAATAAAATTCACATAATGCAGAAAATGAAGATAGCAAAACGATTACTGAGGTAACTTTAATAGCTTTGTGGGTTCTATCAGATGCTTGATAAAAAAATAAAAGTTTTACCGCAATAAAAGAAATAATTAACAAAAATAAATATGCGCCTATACCCACAACTGAAAACAAAGCATCAGAAAGATATGCTCCAAATGGGCCACCAAGATTTTCAATGGACCCGGAAAGAGAGCTGACTGAAGAGAGGCTTGGGTCAAGGGAAGAATATGAAACAAGTGATATAAATATATATAAAACTGAGCCTAAGCAAAAAAATGCAAAAACATTTTTCAGCGTGCCGGCTGATAGATTTGATTGCTCTAGTTTTTTAGCGATGATTTGCTCCTATTATTAATATTATATTGAGATATAACTTATTTAGTTAGAAAAGATAACAATTTCTTTACTCTCTATCTTATAATTCACACATGGAATATCAACATCATAAACTTATTATCTTAGGTTCAGGCCCTGCAGGTTATGCTGCTGGCATTTATGCTGCGAGAGCAGGACTCAAGCCACTGCTGATTACTGGAGCTGAACAAGGTGGGCAGCTTACCACCACGACTGATGTAGAAAATTGGCCCGGGGATCCTGACGGCTTGCAAGGACCAGAGTTAATGGAAAGAATGAAAAAGCATGCAGAGATGTTTGATGTTCAAATAGTTAATGACCACATAGATGAGACACTATTATCTGAACAACCTTTTAAACTAATTGGCAGTCAAAAATGGTCATGCGATTCTCTCATCATCTCTACTGGTGCAAGCGCAAAATATCTTGGCTTGGCATCAGAGAAAGAATTTTTAGGCAAAGGTGTTTCAGCATGTGCAACGTGTGATGGTTTTTTCTATCGTGATCAAGAGGTTGCTGTAATCGGAGGGGGTAATACTGCTGCTGAAGAAGCTTTATATCTTTCGCGTATTTGCTCAAAAGTGCACCTTGTTCATAGAAGGGATGAGCTCAGAGCTGAAAAAATTCTTCGAGATAGAGTGGCTGAAGCTGCAAACGAAGGCAAAATTGAGATGCATTGGAATTCTCAATTGAATGAAGTGCTTGGAGATGAAAAAGGCGTTCACTCTATTCAAATCGTGACTGGTGAGGATGATAAAAAGCTTGAATTAACCGGCGTATTTATTGCTATAGGCCATCACCCTAATACTGAAATATTTAAGGGCCAACTTGAAATGAAAAATGATTACATCACAATCAAATCAGGTACTGATGGCATGGCTACTGCTACTAGTGTGCCTGGGGTCTATGCAGCAGGCGATGTTTCCGATCAAATTTATAGACAAGCCATTACTTCTGCCGGATTTGGCTGTATGGCTGCCCTCGATGCTGAGAAGTTTCTGTCTGAGTAATTACTGACCAGAAACCCAGAAAACCATACCTACAACAAACACTGCGATTAATATTAAAGCAACGATTGAATCAGATTTACTGTCTTCGTTAGCTTCTTGTGATTCAAAATATTCGTCGAATTTATCTGACATAATTATCCTCCATGCGTTAATACCACTCTACCCTGTTGACCACCCTGCAGAATAAGGTCAATCTCATGCTGTAAATCTTCTTTCGTTACCAGTTTTACCATTGATGAGAGGTCTAATTGCCATTCATCAGCAAATTTATTCCACAAACTCGTTTTAAACTCTAATGGTGACTCTGCTGAGTCAATACCAGCAAGCGTGATACCTCTTAAGATGAATGGAAAAACAGTTGTATTAACCTCTATACCCGCAACATTTCCGCAACATGCAACCACTCCATGAGGAGAAATTTTTGGAAGCATTTTGCTTAATATATCTCCTCCAACCGTATCAATCGCAGAAGAGAATAAGGGTCTCTCCATGGCTTTAACGGGAGCTTCCATATATTCATCACGCATAATTATATTGGTAGCGCCAATGGATTGAAGAAAATCACCCGACGAAGCTTTACCTGTTAATGCTGAAACCTCTTTGCCTAATTTAGACATTAGCATTACGCCAATTGAACCGACACCCCCAGTAGCTCCTGATACTAAAACAGGCAGATCTGATTCTTGTGAAGATTCTTGTATTTTTAATACGCTGGCTGCGGCTGTTAAACCAGCAGTTCCTATAGACATAGCTTCTAAACTTGTAAGCGCAGATGGCTTTTTGACAACCCAGTTAGTCGGTACATTGATATACTCACCAAAACCACCTGGGGTGTTCATGCCCATATCATAACCAGTAACCAAAACCTCATCGCCTTCAGTAAAGTGAGAAGAATTGGCATCGGAAATTGTTCCTGCAGCATCGATTCCTGGAACAAAAGGATAGTTTCTGGTCACCCCTTTATTTCCAGAGGCTGATAAAGCATCTTTATAATTTAGAGAAGAGTGAGATACTTTTATTTGAACAAATCCAGCTGCAGGCTTTTCAAGCTCAAGTTTGGATATTGAGGCAGAGAAAGTCCCGTCACTTTCCTCGACATAATATGCTGAGTACTGCATTATCTGGGTGTCATTCGCATGGCAGAATCAAGTCTAATTGTTTCACCATTCAAGTAAGGATTTTCAACTATATGCGCAGCTAGCATACCAAATTCTGCTGGCTGACCGAATCTATGAGGAAACTGAGTTGATTCAAGCAAAGGGTCTCGTACCTTGTCAGGGGCCGACATCATTAAGGGAGTATCAAAAATACCAGGTGCAATTGTATTTACTCGGATTGAATGTCTGGCAAGATCTCTTGCTGCAGTTAATGTCATGCCAATTACGCCAGCTTTAGATGCGGTATAAGCAGATTGCCCAATTTGACCTTCATATCCTGCAATAGAAGCGGTATTGATAATTACACCTTTCTCACCGTTTTCTTCATCTTCATTTTTATCCATAAGCTCGGCAGCTAGTCGCATAACATTAAATGTTCCAACTAAATTTAAATCTATAATAAATTTGAAATGATCTAATGGATGAGGTGCATCTTTACCGATAATTCTGGCGCCATAACCAGTGCCAGCACAGTTGATAGCGACATGTAATTTTCCAAACGCCTCCTTGATTGCTGACATAGCGTCCATAACAGGCTGCTCTTCCATAATATTTGTATTTACATATTTCACATTGTCATCGCCAAGCTCAGCACAGATAGCCTTTGCATTATCATCATTAATATCAAGAATCATAACTTTTGAACCATTGGCAACAAAATGTCTAGTGGATGCCTCACCCAATCCTGAAGCTCCACCTGTAATTGCTAATACCTTATCTTTTAATTCCATTATCTTTCTCCCTTGTAAATTTTTT
>JBJLIA010000046.1:0-9915 GCA_045564035.1 Gammaproteobacteria bacterium
GTAGATAAATATTTGCATGCTGGATCATTTTCTCGAAAAAAAATAATGTCATTGGTTAAACTATTTTGAATGATTTCGTTCTCATCGAAGGAAGATAAGATTATGTGATATAGATCAATCGAAGATAGTGCGTCATTGTTAAGTTTCGATGCGAGAATGGCAGCTGTAGCCTCATTAATGTTCTCCTTAGAAAGTATTAAACTTTCTAAATAATCTTTTAATGAAGGTTCAGCATCAATCCTTAAAGCGATTTCTTTCTTAATATCATTCCAAATACTGGTATTCATAATTATTAGAATTAATAGAGAAAATATTAATTATATAGTGTGTGGGGCTGCAAAAAATTTATTGATTAAGGGTTCAAAAGATTCCAATGGATCCGTTTGATAGTCTGGATCAAATGCAGCTTGATCCCATTCATCTGTAAACTCAATTGCTTTTGCATACCAAGATTCATTTACATATTGCTTTCGTAGATCTTGAGGCTTACCCATATACTGATAGTAATGTTCGCCTTGAAAATCTTGATGAGTTCTGATGATGTGGTAGGCATCATCACTAACATAAGGTTTAATCATCTCAGCTGCGATTTGGCCATGATTGGGAACATTAATTACTTTGCCAATATCATGAACTAAACTAATTAATACCATCTCATCATCCGCTCCTGCTCTTTTGGCCATGGTTGCTGTCTGGAGTGCATGATGCAATTGATCTGTACCAAAACCTAGAGTTAGATCTTGGGCCTGTTTTAGCATTGAAATAATTCTCTTTGGCATGTCAAAAATATGAGGCATATGCTTCTCGCTGATATGCTGCCATTCTTCTTCTGTACTGTGATCCATTCTTGTAAACATAGAAAACTCTCTAAAATTCGTTGTGGTGGTATATAAATTAACTTATTAGATGCCAAAAGGCTATATGATCGAGGAACAAAATAATAAACAGACCTATAGCTAGCTTACTGTGAATTTAAGCACTGTGTGAATCTTGGCTGCTTCCATAAGATCTTTTTGAACTGGTGTACCATCTTTATTTAACTTCACTTTTGCAAAAAATGCATCAATAGGATTATTCGTAACAAGATCTCTAAGGGTATTTTCAACCAGCTGATCATCCGTGAATTCAAGGTGTATTGCGGCATCAACCAACTTACCTTTGAGCCAAATTGTGGCTATTGATTCTCCTTTTAAATTTCTCCACCAAATATTTGATCTCAATGTAACGCAGGTATATGAGGATTCGTGTTTATGATAGCTAACAGGCACTAGGAATTTTCTGCCAGTTTTTCGTCCCTTAAAACTTATCACAAGCAGTTGATGGCTAATAATAAAATGGAGAGGAGATCTTGCTAATAGAGAAACAATAGGATTAATAAATTGCCATAAATTCATTTTTCAATATCCAGAAATTTATATGGATTTTCTTGTGTTTTATTTTCTTGGACTGTCACTTTGTAAGCTTGTTTATTTCTTTTGAATCTCACAGTTGATTTAGGTTGTTCATTTATAAAATGTAAGGCAGCTCCACCTTCGATACCATACATAAGATCTATATCTTTGTTAAGAAGTAGTTGTTTTGTAGCGGGACGTCTCTCAGGCTCCTCATCATAGTGAGGCGCACAGCTACCTGGAATAAAATTCATACATTTCATTAGTTTAAGTTCACTAGCCCATGAATCAGTTAAACCATTTTCAAACCAGCAAATAGCACCAGCACTGACTCCACTCATTACAATGCCCTTATCATAAGCTTGCTTCAAAATTATATCTAAGCCCCACTCCCTCCAAACAGCAAGCATACTCTTGGTATTTCCACCTCCTACAAAAATTACATCTTGCTTCATAATATGCTCTTCAAGATCTATCGTTCTTTTAAAAAAACTTATGTGAGTTGGGTGACAATTTAATTTAGTGAAGACCGCATAATAATTAACTATATAAGGATCCAGATCCCCAGTAGCCGTTGGAATAAAGCAAATATTAGGTTTTTCATTTGAAGTTTGATCTAAAATATATTGTTCAATTAAATAAGATTCTTGAGTTCTTCCGAAGCCTCCTCCTCCTATTGCTATTACTTGACGCATATTGATACCTGAGAGATATTACATAAATGAAATTTAGCCATAAATATATCATTGTTGGTGCAGGAAGTGCAGGTTGCATTTTAGCAAATAAACTCTCAGAAAATCCTGAAAATTCTGTTCTCTTGATAGAGGCAGGTCCGATGGATAACTATTCATCAATAAAGATGCCTCTTGCTGCAAGTTCATTATTTAAAAATAAAAAGTATGGTTGGGGTTATGAAACGGAGCCAGAAAAAAATTTAAATAATAGAACTATAAATTGGCCTCGTGGAAAAACTTTGGGGGGCAGTAGTTCTATCAATGGAATGGTCTATATCAGAGGGCAAGCTGAGGATTATGAAGAATGGGAAAGAGCAGGAAACAAGGGCTGGGGTTATCGTGATCTGATGAAATATTTTGTTGCACTTGAGAATAATCAAAATCATGAGGATCAATATCATGGTAATTTTGGTCCACTTTGGGTGGAAACATATAATCCTATACTTGAAGCTTCTAGATCTTTTTTGAATGCTTGTAAAACATATGGCTTAATGCAAAACAATGATTTCAATGGCGAGAATCAAGAGGGTTATGGCCAATATCAAGTCAATATCAAAGATGGGCAAAGGTTTAGCGCAGCTGATGCCTTTTTAAAACCTGTACTTAATAGATCGAATCTAGATTTATTAACCAACACACTAGTTAAAAAGATTCTTATCTCCAATAAAAAAGCAATTGGTGTAAAAATTAAAAATAAAAACAAAAACCATATAATTGGATGCAGCTCAGAAATAATTCTTTGTGGTGGAAGTATCAACTCTCCCCAATTGTTAATGCTCTCTGGTATTGGGCCTAAAAAACATCTTGAAGAGCACAAAATACCCCTAATCCAAGATTTGCCTGGAGTAGGACAAAATTTACAAGACCATCTAACAGTTAATATAAGTTACACAATTAGTAAGTTAAAAACCTTTAGTGAGCTTATGAAACCCTTGGGAATGATTAAAAACTTATATGAATACTTCTTTCATCAAAAAGGATTAATGACCTATCCAGCTTCAGATATTGGGGTATTTTTTAAAACAAATAATTTGACAAAAACGCCTAATGCACAAATTCATTTTGCACCAGGCGCAGGAGAATATAATAAAAGTGGTGCCATGAAACCCTCATCAGGTATCACAGCTTCTGTTTGTAATTTAAGGCCTAAGAGTCGAGGTTATCTTGAGCTTGCATCCTCAGATCCTTTTGATGCGCCAAAAATCTATGCCAATTATCTTGATGAAATAACAGATCTCCAATGGATGGTTGAGGGTGTTAACAAGGTCAGAGAAATCTTTCAAACTGCTCCTATGCAAGAGTTAGAAGCTCAAGAATCAAAGCCTGGAGTTAACTTTACTGAGAAAGCTGATCTTGAAGAATTTATTAGAGAAGAAGCATTGTCTGTTTATCATCCAATAGGTACATGCAAAATGGGTGAAGGTGATGAATGTGTGGTTGATGCGCATTTAAAAGTCAAAGGTATTAAAGGACTCAGAGTTGCTGATGCGTCAATATTTCCAAGCATCATTTCAGGCAACACAAATGCAACCTGCAATGTGATTGGAGCTAAATGTGCAGATTTAATTTTAAAAAAAAGATAGTCTCATTCTTGAAAAACGATTCTGCCACCGACAACTGTTAAAAGATTCTTTGATTCTAGAATTTCTAATTCAGGTATGGTCATTAAATCTTTATCAAAAATAGAAAAATCAGCAAGCTTGCCAACCTCTATCGTGCCTTTAACATTCTCCTGAAACGAGGCAATTGCTGGCCAAATAGTAAACATTTTTAGTGCTTCGACTCTTGAAAGCCTTTGATCAAGATTCCAGCCCTCTGCGCTATATCCATCAACATCTTTCCTAGTAATAGCGGCATAAAATTCAATTCTTGGGTCACCAATTTCAACCGGCGCATCTGTGCCACCTGCAATAATAAGACCTTGATCAATAAGATTTCTCCAAACATATGCATTATTAATTCTCTCCAGCCCTAATCTTTCAACGGCAAAATGCAAATCGCCAATAGCATGAGATGGCTGCATTGAAGGAATAACATCTAATTCAACAAAACGAAGTTGATCAACAGGCGTAATATTTTGGGAATGCTCTATTCTCCATCGGGGTGACTCTAAAAGCTGATTATTTTTTTTAGCTTGAGTGAAAGCTTCTTCATACCAATCTAAAACAACTCTATTTCCATGATCTCCAATAGCATGCGTTCCAATTTGAATGCCTTTAATTAATGCTTTAGCTAACCTAGGTTTAGTATCTTCTTCAAGAAAAATAAAGACGCCTTTACCATCATAATCACTATAATTTTCTAATAATGCTGCGCCACGAGAACCCAAGGCTCCATCGGCATACATTTTAATAGCGCGAATAGTTAAAAAATACTCAGGATCAATTATTGGCCCATTTTCAAGCAAACGATCTGCAGGCTTGCCATCACTAACCATAAAATAAATTCTTTGCAGCAGATCATTCTCAGATTTTATTTCATTTAAAATTGCAATATCTTCAAAAGTACCACCTGGGACATGTATTTCAGTCCAGCCAAGGCTAACATTTCTTTTGATACCTTCAAGGAAAGCTTCTTTATCATTGGCTCTTGTTACCTTAGGAATAAGATCTGCTATTAAGTTCATAGCCATATCCACTAATAGACCAGTTGGTTCTCCATTATCATCTCTTTCTATAAAACCACCTTGAGGATCTTGAGTGTCTGCATCTATGTTTGCTAACGCCAAAACTTTACTATTTACAACAACAGCATGACCATCGGCTCTCTCTAAAACGACTGGATTATTTGGAGAAAAAGAATCAAGATCTTGTTTAGATGGAAATCTTTTTTCTGGCCAAACTTTATCAATCCAACCTCGACCTATTATCCATTCGTCAGTTTTTTTTGTAGATAAATAATTCCTTACAACTGCTAAGGTTTCAGCTAGTGAAGGGAGTCCTTGTAAATTTAATGTGAGCTCTCTATATCCAATTCCCTTAAGATGCCCGTGCGCATCTGTAAACCCAGGAAATACATATTGACCATTGATATCTATAACTCTAGCATCTGAACAACTTATCTCATTCTCTGATAAAAGCTCACCAACATAGATTATATTTTGACCTTTTGAAGCTATTGAGCCAACAAATGAGTCATCATTATTACCGGTGTAAATATTGCCATGATGAAGAATTAAATCTGCGTCTATACATTCAATTGCCGCTGATGCTAAAGGGGCATATATGCCAGCAATAATAAAAAAAAGCCTCATCATTAAGTTTGCTAAGCTTCTTGAGCAGTTGGTCTAATAACTATCTCATTAACTGATACACCTGGATCAAGTTGCAGAGCATATATTATAGATTCAGCTACTCTTTCTGCAGGTTGAGCAATATTCCCTATTCCTCTGCTCATTAAGGCCTCAAGCATCGATTCGTCTTTGATAGAAAATGCTAACTCGGTTTTAAAGGCGCCGGGATAAATACAAGTAACTTGAATCTTTCCAGCAGACTCTAAGCGCAAGCCCTCTGAAATAGCCCTAACTGCATATTTTGTTCCAGAATAAACTGCACTACCGGGCATCACTCTTTTTCCTGCAACAGAGGAAATGTTAATTATTTGACCTGATTGTCTCTCAAGCATGTGCGAGTAGACAGAATCAATGCCATACAAAACACCCTTAATATTTACATCTATCATATGATCCCACTCTTCAGTCCTCCCCTTTTCTAACAGTGACAAAGGCATAATTCCAGCGTTATTTACCAACGAATCAATTCTTCCAAAAGAATCTATCCCATGTTTGGCCAATGCATGCATCTGCTCTTTGGAAGTTACATCTGTAGCTTTATATATTGCAGAGTCAGAGCCCAGCTCATCACATAAAACTTTTAATTTGTCCTCTCTGCGAGCTCCTAGAACCACCTTGGCTCCTAAAGCAACACACATTTTTGCTGCTTCTTTACCAAAGCCTGAACTCGCGCCAGTAATCATTACTATTCTATCTTTCAAATCATTCATCTAACCTCTCCCTAAAATTTCATGTGATTTATAGTAACCTATAATTCTCTGTTTCCATTTATCCGTATAGCTTTTAAATTCATTGCTCTTGATTAGAGAACTCTTTGAATAATAAGTCACGATCTACCATCAATATTGCAATTGATTCTATATCCGTTTCATACATAACATTATGCGCATTTGCATAAGCTGACCCCTGAAGAAAATAATCCTCTATCCAATCTTTTCTTTTGATTTTTTTGGCAGTTTTAAAATCTATGATTGTTGGTTTGCCTTTGAAAATCCCGATACAGTCTGCTGTTCCTGCATATAAGCCATCTACAACCAAACCTGATTCAAGACCCCACACCTCATCAATATCCCCTAAACAATCATCGATAAATCTCTTAGCAATCTGATGTGCCATTAAGCCTAATCTATCTTCGCTAAATTGATCCCAATCAAGGCCGTTTAAATAATTTTCAATGGCTAAGTGAACAGCTGTTCCTATGGTAGTTGCCTCATCAACCACCTCCTTTGCTGTCTTTGGGCCTACCCTTCTTTTCCATGCATCTATCCCAGAATGATCGCCAGTTGCAGATAGGATCGTTGTAACCGATGGAACAAGATTGTCTTTTGAATCTCGATAATAACGAACATCATTTTTTTCAACTCGTTCAAGTTCAGGGTACTCAAATAATTTATTAATCATATTCACTTAATTAATTGAAGACCCGCCATCTACAGAAATAACTTGCCCAGTTATAAAAGAGGCTCTATCAGATAGCAGGAATGAAACAAACTCACCAATTTCTTCAGGCTCACCAATTCTTCTTAATAAAGACGATTTTTCTAACATTTCTTTTGCTTTAGGCTCAACCTCAAAATACTCTCGAACCCCTGGAGTATTAATTGTTCCCGGTGACACTGCATTCACTCTAATGCCACTTCTAGCAACTTCCTTAGCTACAGATTGTGTTAAATTATTTACCGCAGCCTTGCTAGCTGCGTAAATAGAATTAAAAGCGTAGCCCTTAATAGCTGAGTTAGAAGAAATATTAACAATAGAAGCTGGGATTGCTTGTTCTTTTAAAGAGTGAATTTCAACTTGAAGACATTTCAATAAAGATATAAAAGTTAAATCAAGTGTAGCCTGGACATCTTCAAGTGAATAACTTTCAACCGGTCCCAAACCTTTTGAAGCAGCTGCATTATTGCAAATGCAATCTAATTTTGTAAATGCAGATAGAGTGGCTTGAATCATTAATTCAATTGCATTTGTATCGGTAAGATCTGCTTGAAAATATTCTGCAGAATTTGGAAATAATGAATTTATGTCTTTGGCTACCTTTTCTGCAGACTCACCATTCAAATCAACAATCATTACCTTTGATCCATGAGAAGCTAAAACCTTAGCAATACCCTCTCCAATGCCCTGACCAGCTCCGGTAACTAGGGATACTTTGTTTTTTAACTCCAATTCATGCTCCTTTTAAATTATTTTTTAAAAATGATAAGATATAATTATAAGTTGTCATCCGATCAGTTTCATTAAGGGTTTCATGTCTAGCATCTTTTATAAGATAAAGCTCTGATATACAGCCATTATCTACTAAACATTGATGCAATTTGGAAGTTCCTTTTCCCATCCCGCCAACAGGATCTTTTGAGCCCGAGAATACTAAAATAGGAACATTTTTACTTATCAATCTTATATTTTTGGGATTAAAAACTTCCTCTATTCCTGATATAACATCAGCCCATAACTGATTAGAAACAACAAAACCACATAATGGATCCTTTGTGTAATCGTCTACTCTTACTGAATCTTTAGATAGCCAGTCATTTGGGCTTTTAGTATTTTTAAATTTGCTATTAAACCCACCAAAAATTACATTATGTAAAAAAGAGCTATAACCTTTCTTTCCCAGCCTTAATGTCTCTATCTTAAGAAATATTTTTTGCAAGAAAGTTGCGGAGGAATTGGGGTAACTGGAACCAGAAAGTAACACAATATCAAAACTATTATTTTGTTGCAGTGCTGATAAACCGATCCATGAACCCATGCTATGACCTAATAGTATTTTTGGCATATCAGGAAAACGCCTATTAGTATCTTGATGGATGGCAAGCAAATCCTCGACCACCAAGCTCCAACCATCTTTATGATCAAATAATCCAATTTGATCATCCAGTATATGATCGCCATGACCTCGATGATCATGAATTGCAACATGAAAGCCGTTCATATTTAAAAAACCTATGAATTCTTGATATCGAGCTTTATGCTCAGCCATGCCGTGAGATATTTGTACTAAACCTAAAATCAATGCTGCATTAGATAAATGCAATTCAAAGTATAGTTTTGAGCCTGAGTTTTTATCTAATGGTATTTTCTGCATAAGGCTATAAAATAACATGTAATAGGGTAAACATATGAATGATATATATATTTCAGGAACGGGAATCTGGACTCCCCCTCATAAAATATCCAACGATGAACTAGTAGAATCTTTTAATCAGTATGTCGATTTATATAATTCAGAGCATGCTCATGAAATTAAAGATGGTTCTCTAGAAGCATTGGATCATTCTTCAAGTGAATTTATTGAAAAGGCATCAGGAATTAAAAATAGATATGTAATTGATAAAGAATCACTTCTAGATCCAAGGCGTATGAAACCTCGGATTCAGGCAAGAAGTGATGATGAGCTATCATTCACCGCAGAAGTAAGTGTAATTGCGGCCAAACAAGCGCTTGAAAATGCAAACTTGAATCCATCTGACATTGATGCTGTTATTGTCTCAGCTGCTAATCTTCAAAGAGCATACCCTGCTGTTGCTATAGAAGTTCAAAATGAATTAGGCATTGAGGGCTTTGCTTACGATATGATGGTTGGCTGCTCAGCATCTACTTTTGGCATAAGTAATGCCTATTGCGATATTAAAGCGGGCAAATCATCAAAAGTCCTAGTCATTAGTCCAGAAATTACATCTGGACATAATAATTTTAAAAATAGAGATGGGCATTTCATATTTGGAGATATTTGCACAGCCGTAGTAATTGAAAAAGACTCACAGTCAAAAAATAAATTTAAAATTCTTGATACAAAGCTTAAAACCTCATTCTCCAATAATATTAGAAATAATTACGGATACATGAATGCGATTGAGGATAAAGAGTATTCTGAATCTGAGTTACTATTTGTTCAAAATGGAAGAAGGGTCTTCAAGGAAGTAATGCCTTTTGTCTCCTCCTTGATTTTAGATCAGCTTAATGAACATAGCTTGTCTCCCGAAGATATCGAGCAGTATTGGCTCCATCAAGCAAACATTAATATGAATTCATATGTTATTAAAAAATTATTAGGGAATGATTTTCCCATTGAGAGAGCGCCAATCATCCTTGATGAATATGCTAATACTAGCTCAGCTGGCTCTATTATTGCTTTTCATAAACGCAATCATCTAGTTCCTGGTCAAAAAGGGATTATTTGCTCATTTGGTGCTGGATATTCTATTTGCTCTATCCTACTAGAAAAAGCCTAAATCAATGAAATACTTTTTGCCTTTATTGGTAATTTTAACTTCTGTTATTGGTTCACTAGCAAATATTTATATCAATGTAGATGATTGGTATTTAAACCTAACAAAGAGCCCTTTGAATCCTCCAAGTTTTGTCTTTGGAATCGTTTGGCCGATCCTGTATGCGATCATGGCATTTGTATCATTCAAAATGGCTGATAAAATCGCAGGACTTTTTATAATGCAATTAGTCACTAATGCTGCATGGTCATGGATGTTTTTTT
>JBJLIA010000047.1:0-32839 GCA_045564035.1 Gammaproteobacteria bacterium
GTATGCTTGAGCAAAGGTTGAAGTAATTTGAGGGCCAATTTTTTCAGCCTTTGGTTTTACAAGTGCTGGAAAGAAATTTGGAATTTTAGCTTTTTCAGCCACCCAATCACCAGCCATAATGGTTGGGACGTAATAAGTTCCTCTGGCTTTCATTAAACTCATTACCTCTTGATCCATATACGTTCCATGTTCTATTGAATTAATGCCAGCAAGCACGGCTCTTTTCATGCCTTCTTTTCCATGAGCGTGAGCAGCTGTCCATAATCCATAATCATTAGCAGTGGATACTATTGCAGCCAACTCAGAATCTGTGAATTGTGGATTTTCTCCAGATTTGGCAACACTTAGTACTCCTCCAGTAGAAGTAATTTTAATTCCATCTGCTCCATCTTTATATCTTTGCCTTACAGCTTTTCTAGCCTCATGAGGGCTATTAATAACTCCCTCTGCTGGAGTTGGAGGTGTATGATCGTGCTTAGACATTCCATTGGTTGGATCTCCATGCCCCCCTGTTGTTGCAATTGTTTTTCCTGCAGTAAATATTCTCGGGCCTATTACCAACCCTCGATTAATTGCTTTGCGCAAAGAAATAGTTTCCATGCCATCATCACCAAGATTTCGCACAGATGTAAATCCAGCCATTAAAGTTTTTGATGCGGCATTGGCAGCAAATAATGCACCATATTCAGGTTCGATGCTTAATTCTCTCTCTGCTTTTGGAGCATACTCAAAAGTAAGATGAACATGCATATCCATAAATCCAGGCAATACATACGATTGCTTTAGGTTAACAACTTCATCATCTTTCTTGGGTATGGCATAACCTTTTGTGATCTCAAATATTTTATTATCTTTAATTCTTATAGTTACAGCTTTGCTAATTTCACCATTATTTGTATTTAATAAGTTCCCCACATGAAGCAGGGTATCTGCAAAAATAAAATTTGAAATTGATAGGGCAAACAGTAGGACGATTTTGTTCATATTTTTTATATATTTTAATCTTTAACAATACTCTTTTTTAAAAGAACTTAAAAGATCAAACAATACAGGAACCTACTAATAAATATTGATAATCTTAGAGTTTAGCTTTGTTCCATATTGATCAAAAATAGAAACTGTAATTATATTTTTATTTGGCTCAATATCTAAAGTTCCATAATTTTTTATAGGATATGTTTGTCCCAACAAAAGAGGATCAGTTTCTATGTTTTGTGATGCAGTTTTATTGAGTGATGAAGCAGTAATTTCTATAAAATCTTCATTTTGATAAATGCCTGATCTATGTCTATCTCCAGAAATAGCAATAAGTGTCTTATTTTTTGCGGTATGCCCCAATAACTTAAGCAATCTTTCTCTCTCTAATGGGAAATTATCCCATTTTTCATAAGGGTGATTTGTAGCTAAAATTTGAATTGATGAAAGAATTATAATTATTTCTGCGCTTGAGTTCCGGATAGATTTTTCTAACCAAAGCCATTGATCTTGACCAAGAATGGTGGCCTCAGAATCTTTATTTTGCACGTAAGCATTTTTTTTACCTTGAAGCGGAGATCTAAAGTATCTGGTATCTAAACCAATTATTTCAATTGCTAGACCTTCAATGTTTTTAGTGTGTTTAAAATAAATGCCTTCTCTATGTCTTCTTGGATCCTCATCAGAAATATCCCAGAAATTTAAAAACATTTTTTGAGCATCATTTTTTAAGGGATAATCTCCACCACCATCATTTAAGCCAAAGTCATGGTCATCCCATATTGCTAGTATTTCTTTCTCATTCATTAACCATTTGGGTAACCTAGTTTTTTGAATTTGATAAGCTTTTTTCATCTTGGTCAGCTCACCGTTAGAAAGATCTCCATAGACGTTGTCACCTAAAAAAATAAACCCGTCTAGATTTTCTTTTTGGATGGAGGACCAAATACTTTGCTCATATCCCTGATCAAGGCATGAGCCAAGGCCATATTTATATGCATATAACTCAGCCGGCATGATAATAGTGAAGAACAGATATAGAATTGGTATGAATACATAATTTTTCATAATATTATTATCTCATTGTTTAAATATATTGAATTTAAATTGAAGCTCTTTATTGCACTTATTTGTATTATTTCCCTTGCAAGTTGCCAAGGAGATTCTAAGAATTCTAATCTAGAATTAAACAACTTTATAAAACCAGAATATTCATTTAAAGAATCCTCATTGAGTTGCATGTTGGTTGCCGGTAGCACCCTTAACTCTGTTGAAAGATTTATTCCAAAATTTATAGATAGTTATTCCATGATGGGTGGGGAAACAGACGAGTTATATTTTTTGTTTCCTGTTATTGAGGCTCAAACTGAGACTCAATCCTTTGAGTTAGTATTGAGATATCAAGAAGCTATTTCGCCAGAAAGACTCAATAATGCTTTTGATGAATTGAGTTTTGATAATATTGCAACCTGTGGTAGTTCCTCTTTTTCAAGCAGATCTTTATGGGTTACCCAGCAAACTATTTACACCTCTCCAGTAATTTCAGAAATACTGGAATGCGAATACCTAGATGGATTTAATTATGCAACTATGAAACTTGTTCTTGAGCAATTTATAAATGCATTGAATAAAAATAATTCACCAGTAGATATACTTTTTTCGCAAGAGGAATCATCCAGCATCAAGTTTCAATGGACAAATATATTTCCTTCTCTTGAATCACGAGAAGAATTTGTAGAATCTTGGCAAGCATTAGAGATTAGCAAGGAAATACAAGAACTATTATTAGAACAATCTATTTGCCAGTCTTCCCAGATCTATAGAAGCTATAAGGTTTTGTAATCTAAAAATGTGACATATCGTCAGCAACTTTTTTGATTCCATTGCTAACAGTCTCCACAAAAACAAAAGGGAAGAGGCCATGAATAATTCCAATGAACCCAAGAGTTATTAACACAAACGATACCTTGATAACTCTATATCCATGAGAAAAGTAATTGATGTTAATTTTTTTTAGATGGTGAAAATCAAATTTCATGATTAATCTTAAACTAATTCATTAAAAATATTTATGAAAATCTAAAAGACCATTTAATTCTCTTAAGATTACTTCAAAGATAGTGTAATATACGATTTGCTCAAAGAGCGGCATTAGTATAATGGCTAGTATATCTGCCTTCCAAGCAGATGGTCCGAGTTCGAATCTCGGATGCCGCACCACTTTAGCTAAGCCCTGGATTTATTAGTCACCATCAAACCACAAATTGTGTTAATGTTTAATTTTTACACATGTTTATTCTGGAGAGATTATGAAAAATAAAATATTAATTTATAGCATCTTCTTTATGTCATTCTCTATATTGACTATGGCACAAGAAGAATATAAATATCAGCCTGTTGCTAACAAAGCTGAATATTATGTTGGAAAATTAAAAACTGGAAAAGATTTTCAAGACCTTGTAGATTGGAGTGAAAAATTAGTTAAGTGGACCAATGGTAATCCAATTTATGATAATTGGAGCCCGAACATATTTAGCCCGTATTTTAATTCAAACTTGCAAAATCATGACACTGTCTTTCTGGGTATTTGGCCTAATGCTACTGAGCAATATGCTGGTCTTGATTACTGGGTTAAGAATGGAGGTTCATTGCTTGCAAAAATTCCTACTGATCCAGTGAGAACCATAGATACATGGCAATGGCCTATTTCTTCTCCAGTAGGAGATCATAATGTAGGAGCGGTAAGATTCACTGATTGTAAAATGGCTGAGGGTGTAACATCTAGGCAGTTATTTGATGCCTATAAAGAATTTGCAATTTTTGCCAGAGAAACAGGAGATAATCTTGGCAGAAAAATGATTTTTCCAGCATCTGGTGGAATTGATGGTGATTATGATTATGTATATTCTTTGTATGCGCAAAACGTTGCAGAATTAGGTGTTAATTCTGACAATTTTTGGGAAAATATAAGTGGTTCTGATGTGCAAATTGCTCTTGGTGAGATGATTGAATCATGCACTAATAGCAGAACCTATATAACATATCCTATGAAGTAATTGATTTGTAATATTTTAAAGAGGGCTTAAGCCCTCTTTTTTTTATCTAATCTTCTTGCAGTGTTAAAATAAAGTATGAAAATCAAATCTATAATCAGTCCTATTGGAAACTTTAATGCGATTTATATTGATTCTTTGCTTGCCAAATTAGATTTTCTGGATGCTAATGATTCAATTTATCCTCAAGATAGGAGTTTACAAAAATCTGTTGATAAATTTTTTAGTATTAATGAGGGGCAACAATTTTCTAAATTTAATCTTCAGGGTACGTCATTTCAACTCAAGGTCTGGAAGGCATTAATGGAGATACCAAGAGGTCATACTGAGTCATATGGATCATTGGCCTCAAAGATTGGCGTTCCAGGGGCAGCAAGGGCGGTTGGAACTGCTTGTAAAATGAATCCTATACCTCTTTTTATACCCTGTCACAGAGCTGTAAGGCAGGATGGTTCAATTGGCGAATTTGCTTTAGGAAAAAAGAATAAAAAATATCTTTTAAAAATGGAGTCAAAATGAGCCCCTATGATGAAATTGTTACTACATTAAATAACTTGCTCAATGTAGAAAGTATGTTCTTAGAAAATGAAAGCGGAATGCATAATGTTCCTATTGATTCTGAAACTCACTTTAAACTAATAATTGTTTCTGATGATTTTGTTGAAATGACAAAAGTAAAAAGACATCAACTCATATATCAATCTTTAGTTAAAACGATGAAAAAAATTCATGCTTTATCTATTCAGGCCTTTACAATTGAGGAATTCAATAGAAATCCCTTGATACTTTCTTCTCCGGACTGTGCTAATAAATAATTATATACATGAATAAAATTTTTCAATTTATTCTCAAAAACCCAATTCTTGTAATGGCTTTTATAGTTGCCATTTTTCTTTCAGCAGCTGTAGGTCTAAAGAGTTTTAAACTTGATGCATCCTCAGACGCATTGGTAATAGAAGGGGATGAAGCCTTTAAAATTTACAGAGAGACTGGTGAAATATTTGGCAATTCTGAATTTTTGATTATTACCTTTACTCCAGAATCTGATTTATTCTCACCCCAATCTCTAGCCACCATTAAAACTTTAGATACTAAATTAGAGGCATTGCCAGGAGTTGAATCAGTTCTAACAATTCTTGATGCTCCAATATTTTTTCAACCGAAAGTTCTCCTTGCTGACTTAATGGATAACCTTAAAACCCTTGAATCTAAGGGCATAAATTTTGTTGCTGCAAAAGAAGAAATTATCAATAATCCAGTTTACTCAGAGCTTATTATCAGCCCTTCTGGAGATACAACAGCAATGCAGGTAACTCTTGAGGAGAATTCTGTATATAGAAACTTAATTAAAAAGAGATATCAATTACTTGCTATTACCAACCTTTCATCAGCTCAAAAAAATGAACTCAATATTATAAATAAAGAGATTTCTCAACTAAATGACGATGAAGCCAAACAACGCGCGTACTTAATAGCTCAAATTAGAGATCTTCTGAAGGAAAACAGTCATAAGGGAACTTTATTTTTAGGCGGCGCTTCAATGATAGCTACTGACATGATGAGTTTTATTAAATCAGATTTGATGATATTCGGTGCTGGTGTTGCTATTGTTTTTTGTTTGATGTTATATCTATTTTTTCAAAATATATGGCTTGTTCTTTTGCCATTAAGCAATGCATTTGTAACAACAGCTTTTACAGCAAGTGTGCTTGGATTAATGGATTGGAAAATAAGCGTCATTTCCTCTAATTTCATCGCTCTGTTGCTTATATTAACCATCTCATTGACTGTGCATGTCTTGGTAAGATTTACTGAGGTTTCTCGAAAGTCTGAGTCTGTAAATGCTGCAATATATAAAACCTTAAATCAGATGGTTATACCTTGTTTATTTGCTGCGTTGACTACTGCCATAGCTTTTCTTTCATTGATGCTGGGAGATATTAAACCTGTTATAGAATTTGGAAAAATGATGTCAGTAGGAATGATTTTTGCATTTATTTTTACTTTCACCTTCTTGCCCAGTGCTATGAAGCTTACAATTAAATCTACGAGCTCTCATTCCCTAGACTTCGTAAGTAAAATCCCCTCAAAATTAGGTTTTTTAGCTATAAATAATGGAAAACAGGTTGCCGTTTTTTTTCTTTTTGCTTCGATTTCTTTGATTTATGGAATTTCAAAACTTGAAGTTGAAAATAGATTTATAGATTATTTTTCTCCTGAAACAGAGATATATCAGGGAATGTTATTGCTTGATCAGGAGCTAGGCGGAACAGCAACATTAGACATCTTAATTGACCAGCCTCCTGAAGAAATATTCGATGATTTAGATTTTGATGGCGATGACTTATTTGAAGATGGCTTGTTTGAAGATGATTCGAGTGATGCATCTGGTTATTGGTGGAATGCAACATCTCTTTCTAAGCTTGAGGAGATTCATGATTATTTAGATGAGATTCCTGAAATGGGAAAAGTTTTAAGCGTTGTAAGTGGTATTAAATTAGCCAGAATGATTAATGATGATAATGATTTGAATGATTTGGAGTTAGCCTTGTTGCGTTCTGTTTTACCAGAAGAGATAAAAGATACCTTGCTCTATTCCTATATAAATCAAGATGATTCAAAGGTAAGGATTTCTGCAAGAATCCTTGAATCTGCTCAAACATTAAATAGAAAGGAGTTGTTAGAAAAAATTAACTTTGATCTCATTAATAAATTTGATTTAGAAAAAGAACAATTTCAAGTAACTGGCTTAGCTGTTTTGTATAACAATATGCTGCAATCATTGTTTTCATCACAAATTAAATCACTGGGTTTAGTTTTTGCTGTAATTGGTTTAATGATATTACTGCTCTTCAGATCACTCAAAATTACACTAATTGCACTGACACCAAATTTAATAACTGCAGGTTCTGTTTTGGGTTTGCTAGGATTACTAGGAATTCCCTTGGATATCATGACAATTACCGTAGCGGCTATTAGCGTTGGAATGGCCGTAGATAATACTATTCATTATCTCTATAGATACAAAAGTGAAATTGATAATAAAGATCTTACTAATGAGCAAAGAATTTTAAACTCTCATGATTCTGTAGGTAGAGCTATTTTTTACACGGCCACAACTATAGCTGCTGGGTTCTCTATTTTTGCTCTCTCTAGCTTTACACCCACTGTCTTGTTTGGTCTGTTTACAGCTTTTGCACTGATGGTTTCTTTTTTTGCATCTTTAACTTTGTTACCATTTCTTTTAAATTTCTTTAATGCTTTTTCAAGCCAGGAGTCATAGATGTCAGGACCTTTAAGTGGGATAAAACTTGTTGAATTTGCAGGCATTGGTCCAGGACCATTTTGTGGAATGATCTTAGCTGACTTAGGTGCAGAAGTTATTAGAATTGATAGGTCTTCACAACATGGTCATGGCAACACAATTGACTTTCAGCATAGATCAAAATTATCGTTAACTGCAGATTTAAAAAATCCCCAGACTGTTATCGAGATTAAAAAGCTTCTTGAAAACGTTGATGGTTTAATTGAGGGTTTTAGACCGGGGGTGATGGAGCGTCTGGGATTAGGGCCTGACGAATGCTTAAAAATTAATTCAAATCTAGTTTATGGCAGGATGACTGGGTGGGGACAAGATGGACCATTGGCTCAAACAGCTGGCCATGATATAAATTACATTGCATTAACTGGTGCACTAGAATCAATGGGCAGAAAAGGCGAGACTCCTCCACCCCCATTGAATCTAGTAGGGGACTTTGGTGGCGGCGGCATGTTTCTTGCTCTTGGAATTGTTTCGGCATTACTTAATATCAAACAAGGTGGAAAAGGACAGGTTGTTGATGCTGCAATGGTTGACGGAGCTTCTGTTCTAATGTCAATGTTCTATGCTTTTAAGGCCTCTGGCTTTTGGTTAGACGAGAGAGAGTCTAATGCCCTGGATGGCGCTGCTCATTTTTATGATACCTATGAATGTGCTGATCAAAAGTTTCTTGCAGTTGGCTCTATTGAACCTCAATTTTATTCAGTGCTATTAGAAAAACTAGAAATCTTAGATCCCAAGTTTCAAGATCAACATAATAAAGAGCTATGGCCAGAACTAAAAGCTATTATGAAAGACACAATAAAAGAAAAAACTCGTGATGAATGGGCAGATATTTTTGATGGCTCAGATGCATGCGTTGCACCAGTTTTAAATTTATCTGAGGCTCCAGAACATCATCACATGAAAGCAAGGAATTCATTCGTTGAAGTTGATGGAGTTATTCAGCCTGCTCCTGCACCAAGGTTTTCTGATACAACCCCTCATATCAGGCATTCTTCGGTTAAGGCAGGAGAAAATAATGATGAAATCTGTGCTCAATATAATTTAGATAGGTCTTGTTTTAGCTAAAAAATTTAATAGTATTTTTACGTGTTGCTAATTTTAGCTCTTCCATCTCGATTCCTGTAAGTTTACATATTTCATTCGCAATATGAGGTAAGTATTTTGGTTCATTGATATTTTTTTTAGGCTTGATTGGAAGATTTTTTGGGATGAGGTATGGGGAATCGGTTTCAATCATCATTCTTTCAATAGGGATATTTTTAATTGACTGACGCAAATCAATATTCCTTTTTGCATCACAAATCCATCCCGTAAGTCCTATATAGGCACCTAAATCTAGATAGTCATTTAATTCTTTTTGAGTTCCAGTAAAACAGTGAACTACAAATTTTGGGAAGTTATTTTTATTTTCTTTTATGATGCGAAGAAAATCTTTGTGCGCATCTCTTTGATGAAGGTAGAGTGGAAGACTCAACTCTTTTGCAATTTCTATATGCATGACAAAAGATTTTTTTTGAATATCAGGCGGAGATATATTTCTAAAGTAATCTAATCCTGTTTCACCTATGACATTTGGATTGATAGCTTTCAATTTACTTAAAAGCTCCTCATAATTTATATCTATTATCTCTGTTGCATGATGGGGGTGAATGCCTGATGAGATAAAGTATTTTTCTGGAGAATTTTTCTGAATTGCTTTGATAGGACCAAGGTCAGCCAAGCTTGCGCAAAGTAAAACAAATTTTTCTACTCCCTCCAGCTCTGCGTTATTTATTACTTCATCTAAATTATGCTTAAAAGACTCGTGAGTAAAATTACAAGCAATGTCTATAAATCCAGCCATTTTTAATTTCTATCTATTACAATAATGATGTAATTATCTATCAATATGAACCAATTTGAACAATTTCAAGCAGCTTTAGACCTGACGAAAGTTTCAGATGCTGTTTTTTCTTTTATACCTAACCCAAAATATTTTGTTGGTAACACGCCTCATGGGGGATATCTCTTAGCGTTAATGAATAAAGCTATGACGAAAGCACTTCCTCATCCGAGTTCAATTAATTCAAATGTATATTATTTAGATAGAACTGAACCTGAGCCTGCTGAGTTGCATGTTGAAGTATTTAGAACATCAAGAGGGTCTTCAATGGGTCAAGTGAAATTGATTCAGAATAACAAAATTACATGCTTATATTCTTCTTTATGTTCTGATTTTGAATACATGAAAGGCCATTCTGGCCTTGAAACTCCTTTGCCTGAAATCATGTATTCAGTCAAGCAAGATGATTTTAAAGTGATGAATTATGAGAATTTTAAATTAGGTTCAACCCCATCATTTATTCAGCAATTAAATATGTCAGTTCACCCAGATCATGCATGGTGGGATAGAGAGATTTCTAATGATGCAGCTGAGGCTCGTTGTTCTGCATATCTGGAACTGCAAGGAGGCATAGCTGATACCTTCGTTCTTTCATATTTGGCAGACATCTTGCCGCCTGTTGTTCAAAATAAATACGGCCCCTTGGGTTGGGTTCCAACGCTAGCTCTCACTTGTAACATTCGCCAACTTCCTCAAACAAACTTATTATTCATCGATGGTCTTGCAAAAGACATCAGTAATGGATATTTTGAGCAAGATTGTTATATATGGGATTTGAAAGGAAACTTAGTTGCCACTAGCAGACAGCTCGCAAAAATCTTAAAATCAGAAGAAAAAATTTCTTCATAATTTAAAAAGGAAACCAAATGAAATTTACTGGTACAAAAAATTACGTGTCAACTGAAGACCTCAGCATGGCTGTTAACGCAACTATAGCATTGGAGAGACCTCTAATTATTAAAGGAGAGCCTGGAACCGGCAAAACATTGCTCGCAATCGAAGTGGCCGAATCTCTCGGAATGCAATTAATTGAGTGGCATGTAAAGTCGACCACTAAAGCTTCACAAGGCCTATATGAATATGATGCTGTGACAAGGCTGAGGGATTCCCAACTAGGAGATGAGCGAGTTAAAGATATAAAGAATTACATTAAAAAAGGTAAGTTATGGGAAGCGTTTGATTCTGATAAGCAGGTTGTGTTGCTTATTGATGAGATTGATAAAGCAGATATCGAATTTCCAAATGACCTGCTACAAGAGCTCGATCGTATGGAATTTTACTGTTATGAGACTGGAGAGACCATCAAGGCTAAAAAAAGACCACTGATCATCATCACCTCCAATAATGAAAAGGAACTTCCAGATGCATTTTTACGAAGATGTTTTTTCCATTACATTCAATTTCCAGATCGTCCAACTATGGAGGGGATTGTTAAAGTCCATTATCCTAAAATTAAGAAAGCTCTAGTCAAAGATGCTCTCGATTTATTTTTTGATGTTAGAAAAATTCCAGGAATGAAGAAAAAACCATCTACTTCAGAATTAATTGATTGGTTAAAGTTACTTATGTCTGACGAGCTCCCTGATGAAATTTTGAAGAATGCTGATACCTCAAAAGCAATACCACCTCTTTATGGTGCCTTGCTCAAAAATGAACAGGATGTTCAGCTTCTTGAAAGACTTGCATTTATGTCGAGGAGAGATCAAGCAAAATAAATGCTTATTAACTTATTTCATACAGTTCGATCATCAGGCGTCCCATGCACATTAAGGGAATTGTTAGATTTGTTAGGTGCACTTGAGAAAAACCTTGCTTTTGCTGATATGGAAGATTTTTATTTTCTCTCAAGAACCATTCTTGTTAAGGACGAGAAAAATTATGACAAGTTTGACAGAGCTTTTGAAATATATTTCAAAGGCATAGAAACATTAGAAGATATATTTGAAGCTCTAATTCCAGAAGATTGGTTACGCAAAGCATTCGAAAAAGAACTAGATCCTGAAGAATTAAAAAAAATCCAATCTTTAGGTGGTTTAGAAAAACTACTTGAGGAATTTAAAAAAAGACTTGAAGAGCAAAAAGAAAGGCATGAGGGCGGCAACAAATGGATCGGAACTAATGGCACTTCTCCATTTGGCAATAACGGTCAAAATCCTGAAGGTGTAAGAGTCGGTGGTGAAGGCGGCCAAAAAAAAGCTGTGAAGGTTTGGGAGCAAAGGCAGTTTCAAAATTTAGATGATTCAGTTGAGATAGGAACTAGAAATATTAAAGTTGCTCTTAGAAGATTAAGAAAGTTTGCACGCCAAAGCACAGACTATGAGCTAGATATGGATGGCACAATCAAATCTACCGCCAGAAATGCAGGGATACTAGATATCAATATGATTCCTGAAAGAACTAATCACGTGAAGGTTTTAATCTTTTTTGATGTCGGTGGGTCTATGGACCCCTATATTAAATTATGCGAAGAGCTCTTTTCAGCTCTCAAGACGGAATTCAAGCATTTAAAATATTTCTACTTTCATAATTGTGTTTATGAATCTGTATGGGAGGACAATAGAAGAAGAACTCAAGAAAGATTCTTAGTGCAAGATATTATCAATAAATACAGTTCTGACTATAAGGTAATTTTTGTTGGTGATGCCACTATGGCCCCTTATGAAATAACTAACTCCGGAGGAAGTATTGAGCATTGGAATGAAGAGCCTGGTGGAGCGACCATCAAGCGACTATGCGATCATTTTGATAGAATGGCATGGCTGAATCCTGTTCCGGATGATCATTGGGACTATACTTCTTCTTTATGTATTATTAGAGAGCTCATGGATAACAGAATGTTTCCATTAACTTTGAAAGGGCTAGAAGAAGGAATGTCAGAACTATCAAAATGAATACATCTAAAAGCGATGGAATTAAATGGGGCCCATTTACGCTCAGAATCCCTTTCATCCATATTACATTTAGATCAGCAGAATTTATTCAAGGTTTAGTTATTTCTGGAGCTACAGCATTTGCAGCTGCTCCAATAGCAATGGCTATGGGCTTATCTTTTAATGAAGCTATTGCTTTAAGTCTAGTATCTGGCACCTTAATATCTGCTGGTCCATTAATATTTGGTGAACCAATGGCTCCAGGGTGGATAACACCTGCAGTGCCAATTGTTATAGGGGCTCTCGCTGCTGCAGGTTTGTATGGAGCTGCACCATGCCAAACAATAAATAATAATCTTGTTTGCGCATACAATCCTCAAACATTTCAATTCATGGCTGCAATGTGTATTGAGTTTACGATATTGGTGTTAGTTTTGGGGTTGACAGGTTGGGGCAAACTCTTGGTTGAAAAAATACCTAATGGACTAAAAGCGGGTATTATTTTGGGCGCTGCATTGGCTGCATTTAATCAGGTCTTTATTACTGATTTTGAAAGCAAGTATATGTTGCAACCAGTTTCTATGACAGTTGCCCTGGTGCTTTGTGTCATCACTACTTTTTCAAACCCTTTTAAAAATTTAGGTACAAAAAATAAATTCTTTAAATTCATTGGTTCATTAGGACTGTTACCAGGTTTTGTTGTGGCTGGTTTGATCGCTTTCTATCTTCAAGAAGTCACTTTTGATATTCAATGGGGTTGGCAAGTTCCTGCCTTGGGGAGCCTAATAGAAAAAACTTCACCATTTTTTATTGGCTTTCCTTCAATTGAAATGTACAAAGATGCAGTTCCGTTAGTCTTGATAGGGTACATGCTTTTATTTGGAGATTTAGTGACTGGCACAGAAATATTAAAAGACGCTCAGAAACATAGAACAGATCAAATACTTCCCATAGACTTAAACCGATCACACTTATCTGTTGGAATCAGAAATCTTTTGGGCACAATCATCAATCCATTTTTCCCAACTCAAGGGGCACTTTGGACAGGAGTGCATGTTGTGGTTGCAGATAAATGGAAGCAAGGACCTGAAGCCATGCCATCTATCTTTGACGGCATTGGTTCTTACTATTTAATGGGAATACCATTTTTATATTTCACTCTTCCATTTGTAACTCTTATGGAGCCATTAATGGGAATGGCCCTTGCATTAACTTTGGTTCTTACCGGTTTTGCATGTGCATTTGTGGGCATGGGTATTCCTAAGAAAAATTCAGAAATGGCTACAGCACTCATTATTGCGTTTTTAATTTCTTTCAATACTCATAGTGTTGAATTTTCTATATTTAATTTTTCAGTTGAATTGGGCCCATTATGGGTGTCACTTTTAATAGGTTTATTTCTGTCTGTAGTTGTAGATGGAAGTGATCAAGAAGAGTCTGCATGAGTAAGTTTGCACTTGAGATCACTGATCTTAAAAAAACATATGATTCAGGAGCAGTTGCTCTGAAAGGAATTACTCTTGCAGTAGCAGAGGGGGACTTCTTTGCTTTGCTAGGACCCAATGGAGCAGGCAAGTCATCCACAATAGGAATCATTGCATCACTTGTTACTAAAAGTGCCGGCAAGGTCAAAATTTTTGATATTGATACAGATGAAGATTTTCCAGAAGCTAAGCGCTTACTTGGAGTGGTATCGCAAGAGATTAATTTTAGTAACTTTGAAAAAGTCCTAGATATTGTTGTTACTCAAGCAGGTTTTTACGGGATTCCACTAAATGATGCGAATAAGAAAGCTGAGATAACACTTAAGCGTCTTGGTCTCTGGGAAAAAAGAAACGAGCAAGCAAGAACTTTATCGGGTGGTTTTAAAAGAAGGCTCATGATAGCAAAGGCTTTAATTCACGAGCCAAAACTTTTAATTCTTGATGAGCCAACGGCTGGAGTTGATATTGAGCTTAGGCGAGAGATGTGGGAGTTCTTAAAGGAAATCAATGCTAGTGGAACGACCATTATATTAACTACTCATTATCTCGAAGAAGCTGAGCAATTATGCAAAAATATAGCAATCATTGATCATGGAGAATTAGTCGAAAATACAACAATGAAAGCTCTGTTAAGTCGTCTCGATGTTCAAGGCTTTGTTCTAGATATTAATCAATCTCTAGAAGTGCCACCCTCAATACCAGATTTTGAAATTAGCTTAGAAGATGCAACAACTCTTAATGTTGCAATCAAAAAAGATCAGTCTATCAATGATCTGTTTAATCATTTATCAGCTAAAGGTATTTTAGTTTCATCCATGAGAAATCAATCAAATAGACTCGAAGAAATGTTCATTGAGATGGTTAAGAAAAGTGAGTTATGAATAGAAGAAATGAAATTGCTGTTGCTTTATCAACTTTAGTTCGAAAAGAAGTTAAACGCTATCTAAGAATATGGGTTCAAACCTTAGTTCCACCTGCCGTAACCATGTCATTGTATTTTGTTATTTTTGGAACTTTAATTGGTCCTAGAATAGGTTCCATGGACGGATTAGATTATATCCAATTTATGATTCCAGGGTTAATTATGATGTCTGTAATAACTAATTCATATGCAAATGTTGTTTCATCGTTTTACTCTGTTAAGTTTCAAAAATCTATAGAGGAACTCCTTGTCTCACCAATGCCAAATTGGGTAATTTTATTAGGATTTATAATAGGTGGAGCCTCCCGAGGTATTCTTATAGGCTGCATAGTGTTTTGTGTCAGTTTATTCTTTTATCCCGCGTTCACTATTGTTAATCCAGCACTGACGATCACGGTTTTATTTTTAACTGCTATTCTTTTTTCTTTGATGGGCTTTATCAATGCAATTTTTGCAGATAGCTTTGATGATATCTCTATCATTCCTACATTTGTATTAACCCCACTAATTTATTTGGGCGGAGTATTTTATTCAATCAATATACTTCCTGAGATTTGGAGAAATATATCTATGGCAAACCCTATGCTCTATGTTGTCAATACATTTAGAGAGGGGATGCTCGGAGTTAGTGATGTGTCCATTCCTTTTGCTCTAGGAATGATTGTTCTTTTTATTGTGATTTTAAGTACAACCTGCTTAGTGCTTTTGCATAAGGGCGTGGGAACTCGTCAGTGAAAGTTAAATATTTAGGAAAAAAAAATAGCTCTAAGATTTTAGATTACTCACCCAGTCTCTTAGATTCAGTTGAACGCTTGCACACACCCAGCTCAAATTATTATGGTATTGATTATTGGAATGCTTATGAGTTTTCATACCTCAATGCATCCAGCCAACAGAAGCTAGAAACTTTAGAGATTAAAATCCCTGCAGACTCTAAGATTACAGTTGAATCAAAATCTTTAAAAATCTACTTGGCTTCTTTTTATAAGAAGAAATTTAAAGCCTCAATCAATGCCCATCAATTAATTGCAAAGGATTTATCTATACTGCTTGAATCTAAAATCGTGGTAAGCAAAAAAAATTTTTATGAAGAAGCTCCCAAAGCCTTTTTATTGAATCGATCAGATGCCTTGGTGCCTAAAAATAAGATAATCAGATATGAGGGATTTAGATCAATTTGTCCTGTGACTTCACAACCAGATTGGGCAAATATTTACATACATTCATCTTCCAATGCCCTTGATGCGAAGAAAATTATAAAGCTTTTAAAATCATTTAAAGAAAGAGGGGATTTTCATGAGGCGTGTATTGATTCAATTTTTTTCAGCCTAAGGCATGATTTTCATATTAATGATTTAACTGTATGTGGAAGGTTTTTAAGAAGGGGAGGTATTGATATCAATCCCATTCGATCTTCAAAGAAAAAAATATTTTTTAATAATTTTAGAGATTTCAATCAGTGAGTTTCATTAAGGCAGGTTTTATTTTTTGCCAAATTTCGTCTTCTATTAAGATATGTCCAGCTTTATTTGGATGAATACCGTCTGACTGCATTAGGTTTGCAGAGACCATTTCTGATAAAGAGCCCTTTATCAGAGTAAGGTTATATTCATTTGCCAAGTCAACAAACATGGTTTCAAAACTGTTGGTGTAGAATTTTCCATAGTTTGGGGGTAATTGAACCCCAACCAAAACAGTTATAGCGCCACTTTTATGAATCATCTCTATCATGGTTGCTAGGTTTTTTTTGATAACCTTTTTAATTGACATTCCCCTGAGTCCATCGTTACCGCCTAACTCTAAGATTACTAATTTTGGGTTATATGTCTCAAGTAATTTAGGCAATCTATAAAGACCTCCTGAAGTGGTATCTCCACTAATACCAGCATTGATTACTGATAGATCAAGAGTTTCTCCATTGATGCTGCTTTGCAGCAGAGATGGCCAAGATTCATTCACCTTTACACCATACCCCGCACTTAAGCTATCGCCTAAAACCACGATTACATTCTTATTTAATGATAAGCTTTCGGATGAATTTACTGAGAATGAAACTAAAAGTAAAATAGCTGCAAAATTACCTAGGCATCCATTGAAAGACTTAATTTTAGAAGTTAAAAACATTACAAAAGAAGTTAACAGCCCTGAGGGGCTTTTGACAATAGTTAAAGATATTAATTTATCAGTTGAGAAAGGCAAACCTATTTCTTTGGTTGGCCCCTCAGGCTCAGGCAAGACCACGTTGTTAGCCATTATGGCGGGTTTAGATCTTCCAACTCGAGGATCTGTATCTCTCATGGGTTCCAATATTACTTTGATGGATGAGGATCAACGAGCTCAAATACGAGCAATGGATGTGGGTTTTGTTTTTCAGTCTTTTCATTTAATGCCAAGGTTATCAGCCCTGGATAACGTTATGCTTCCGTTAGAGATTGCTGGAGACAAAGATGCTCAGGAGAAATCCTTGGAGGCGCTTGACCAAGTTGGTTTAAGTGGCAGAGCCAAGAATTTTGCAACACAACTCAGTGGTGGTGAGAAACAAAGAGTTGCTCTGGCGCGTGCCATTGTGAATCAACCTAAAATTTTATTTGCAGACGAGCCGACTGGAAACTTAGATCAAAAAAGCTCAAATGCCGTAATTGATTTATTATTTTCAATTAACGAATTAATTAATACTACATTGGTCTTGGTAACCCATGACTTATCTTTGGCAAAAAAATGTCAAGAAGTTTATGAGTTATCAGATGGTTCGCTTTTATGATTCAAGGCCTTCGTCACGGACTAAAAAAGTTTTGGTCAGAGGCTTTTAGCGGGGATCTATTAATATTATCTCTTTCTATTGTTCTTGCCGTAACTTCATTATCTAGCGTCAGTTTTTTAGGAGACCGACTTCAAACCTCACTAAAACTCCAAGCTTCCAGCATCTTAGGTGCAGATCTCGTTTTACGCTCCGCATCAAAGATTGATTCTCAATACATAGATTTGGGTCAGGTAAATGATTTGAAAACAGCTCAAACCATTACCTTTTTAAGCATGGTCATTGCAGAGGATGATAACCTTCTAACCTCTATCAAAACTACCTCTGATACCTACCCCCTTAGAGGTGAATTAATTGTTACAGACTTTAATGGAGATTCTATTCAACATAATGGAAGTCCTCCATCAGGATTTGTATGGATAGAGCCAACAATAGCTGAGACTTTACAGATATCACAATTTAATGAAGTCTCTATTGGTAATAAGGTTTTCCAAGTTCAAGGAATCATTCAAGATTTTCCAGATAGAAATTCAAGTTTTGTTGGATTTTATCCTATAGCGATTGCAAATATTAATGATGTTGAAGCCATGGGTGTTATTCAGACTGGAAGTAGGGTTGTATATAGAAATTTGTTTTCTGGATCTAAAACAAATTTAAGCAACTTCGTAGAAGATATTGGAGAGATTCCTACTGACATTAGATTGCAAGAAGCTAGCGATGTTGGAGACAATTTAGGTGAGGCGATTAATAGCTCTGTTACATTTTTTAATCTAGCAAGTTTATTTACCATTATTATTGCTGTTATTTCTGCCATGATGGCGGTCAGAAGGTACGCGAATCGAAATCTTTTGCAAACCTCTTTAATGAAAGTTTTTGGGGCCTCAAAAGCATTTATTTTGGGTCATCAGGTCATGCAATTAGTACTCATTATTATCTTCGCAACTTTGATAGGCCTTGCTTGTGGATACACATTGCAAAGTTTGATCGTTTCAACCCTGCAAGGGATATTAAGCTCTGAATTACCGCCACCTTCCTTTAAACCAGTTTTGCTTGGTTTTTTAACTTCAACATTTGTTGTTTTTGCAACGGCTTCTCCATATATTAAAATTCTTAGTAACACTGAGCCCATTAGGATATTAAGAAATGATTTCACCATTGACCTTGGAAATAACTTAATTATTTATCTCATTGCATTTTCTGTAATGTTTATTTTTTTAGGTATCTTGTTTCAAGACATCAAGTTAATTCTTTATATAGCAGCTGCTTTAATCTTAGTTACGACAGCGCTCTATATAGTTGGTCGCACATTAATTTATTGCCTTGGCCTATTAAAATTTTCTTTTGGCATTGGTTGGAAAATAGGACTTAAAAATATTATTCATAGAGGCAATGAGAGCGTTTTACAAATTATTATTTTTGGATTATCTCTTTTATTTTTAATTGTCTTAGCAGAAACAAGAACAGATCTTATCGACTCATGGAGCGAGTCCTTGGATGAGGATACTCCCAATTACTTCTTATTTAATATTCAAGAATATGATGTGCCTAATCTCACGTCTTTTTTTAAATCCAACGCTGATATTTTGCCTGCCTTTACTCCACTTATCCGAGGAAGGCTGCTTTCTGCAAAACGCTCAGGATCTGATCAAGCTAGCTCTGAAAATTTGATGGAAAGGGAGGCAAATCTTACTTGGCAAAAATTTATTCCAGAGAGCAATAAGATTACCGAGGGTCAATGGTGGAACTCTAATGGTACCCCTGCAGAAGTTTCAGTTGATCAGGAGATTGCTGAATCTATGGATCTAAAGATTGGAGATGAATTATTTTTTTCAGCAGGCGGTTTGGAGTTTAGCGCCCAAGTAACCAGTTTCCGAGAAATTAAATGGGAAAGCTTTTCACCTAATTTCTTTTTTATTCTCTCACCGGCAGTGGGTAAAAATCTGCCTAATTCATATATTACAAGCATTAAAATTTCTGATAATTCTAACCTTATGAATACGTTTACCCAAAGCTTTCCAACTATTACAAGCGTTGATTTGGGCGCGGTGATTTTGCAAATTAAAAATACTGTTTCCAGTGCTTCGCTAGCAGTTCAATATATTTTTTTATTAACTTTGTTTGCTGGAATACTGGCATTGGTCGCATCTATTTTTTCCAATCGAGATCAGCGCACAAAGGAGACCGCAATCATGCATGCAATAGGCGCCAATAGATTTATTATTTTGCAATCTGCAGCAGTTGAATTTTTTATACTTGGTATTTTATCCGGTCTTACAGCTATCTTTTTTTCAACAATTCTTTCTTCTATAATATTTAGCCAGTTTTTAGATCTAGCTTACTCACCTAATTTTTTAATACTAGGCTTCAGCTTTATTGCTGGTGTACTTTTTATTTTTATGGGCGGTATCTTATCTATCAGAAGAACTATTTATACCTCTCCAGTAATTACTTTAAGAGAGTCTTAAGCATTTTATTTTAATTCTCTAAATATGATGTAGAATTTTTTGATGAAACATTTCTTAATCTATTTCTTCATTGCTACAAATCTTTTGTTAGCATCAGATACACAAGTCTATTCGTTAATAAACAAAACACCTGAGCGAGTGCTATATATTGGCAACAGCTACCTTTATTACAATGATAGTCTGCACAATCATGTGAGACGAATGTTCGAAGAAATCCATTCAAATGAAATAGACACAAGCAACTATAAGTCAGTAACGATAAGTGGTTCAAGGTCATGGCATCACAATGTAGATTACATGCTGAATCATAAAAATATTGGAGCAGATCAACCATTCCAGTTAGTTATTTTTCAAGGAGGAAGTGGAGAAGCTAATACGAAATTAGAAAGAAAAATATTTTCAAATGAAGTAGAAAAAGTTGTTGATAAAATTCATAAATCCGGAGCTGAAGCAGCTTTATATATGATACATGCTTTCGTAGAACCCCATGATCAAGCTCATCCAACAATGATTGAAGATATAAAAAAAATGTATATTGATGCAGGCATCAAGAATAACGCCTTAGTTATTCCTGTAGGCATTGCATTTGAAAATGCATACAAAATTAAACCAAATATCAAATTACATAAATCATTTGATGGCAGTCATCCTAGTATGCTGGGAACATATTTAGCCTCTTGTGTTGTGTTTGCAAGCATTACTCAAAAAACACCAAAAGGACTTCACTATAATTATTTCAATAAGATAAGTGATGCAGATAAAAATTTTTTACAAGATATTGCACACATGACTGTTGAAAGCTTTTTTGATTTAGAGCTTTAAGTCACCTCAAACTTAATATCAGAACCTTTGGAATATGGAAAATGAAGAAGTTTAAAACAATCTATTTTATTTATGATGCAGATGGTGGATTGTGGAATGAAATTAAATATTGGTATCAAAAGAATATCTTAAAAGAAGGAAGTACCTGTGAGTTGTGCGATATATCCCACAGCAAATACTTTGTCAGATTAGAGTGGTTGCAATTCATCAGAGAACTCAAAAAAGAATACACAGTGAAGGTATTGCACCGAAATGAGATTCCCAAAAATATTCAAGAAAAAAAATATGCATTTCCCTGTGTGATAGGTGAGACAGAGAATGAGTTGATACAAATTATAAATAAGACTGCATTCATAGACTGGAGAAAATCGACAAATGTAAAAGAGTTAAAGGATTTCTTCTCTCAAGTAATAGCATATTAAGGAGTAAAAACTTACCCCCTAACTTACCCCCAAAAGATTCTAGTTAATGTAAAATGCCTTACCCATAAGCAGGAGAGATGGCAGAGTGGTCGATTGCGCTACCTTGGAAAGGTAGTAACTGGGCAACTGGTTCCGGGGTTCGAATCCCCGTCTCTCCGCCACATTCAGGCATGTTATGTAATTTCAATAAGTGACAAATATCTCATATTCATTTAAAGTAATTATTTAAAAGTTATACTACAACTTATATGAAAGAATTTTTTCAAAGTGTTACCGATGCAATTAATATGCTTGCTGGACTTGAAAGTGATCTTAATATTAGGCACTTTACTCCGAATGAATTGAAAGTCTTTTATACAATTATCACTCGTTCTGCATACAATCAAAATGGATCAAACATTACTGAGATTGTTGAAAATTCTGGAATGTCACGTTCTACCGTGTATAAAACTTTAAAAAAGTTATCAACCGAGGGAATTATTCATATTAACCAGTCTCAAGATGATGGTCGAGAATCCTTGGTGCTTTTAAATAGCATAGTTTAACAACACTCAAAATTTTGAAAAATTTCCTGACTGTTTCTTTAACTACCTATGTATTTTCCTCTTCGTTATGGATCATATGGTCTTTTTTTATCCTACAATTTGAAGCGTCACCTCATTGGATGGGAAGCCTATTTTATTTACCACACGCAGCAAGAGTTGTCTGTGTTGTTTATTTTGGCTGGCGGGCTTTACCAGCTTTATTTTTAGCTGAGTTATGGGGACCAGATTTTAATATTTTAGTACCCTCGAGTTTAATAAATATATTTCCGTCTTTATTGAGTGTTTTATCTGTTCCTATGGCCCTGCAAACCCTTCATATGTTCGATTTTTCGCTTGGCAACACTCAAGAAAGTCCATTAAATAAAAGAAACTATAAACACATAGCGCTAATCACTTTAATTTCAGCTTTTTACAATTCATTACTTGTTAACTTTTCGGTTAGTATCTTTTTGCTTTCAGCACCTGTTGGAATTGATCGAGTCATAAGATTTTTTGTTGGAGACATTCTGGGCACTGCGACCGTACTTATTTTGCTAGCCTTGATGCTAAATCCGATCTTCAGGACAAAGTCGTGATCAATCCTTTTCATCTTGCCATCCCAGTAAATGATTTAAAAAGTGCTGCAGATTTTTATGAAAATGTTCTTGAATGTAAGCGAGGAAGAGAGAGTAACTCTTGGATTGATTTTAATTTATTTGGTCATCAATTAGTATGCCATCTTGTCGAATGTTCTTCAGAGCTCAATGCTAATCAAGTTGATGGGGATGAAATTCCGATTCCACATTTTGGTGTAGTGCTTAGCTTGGATCAATTTGAGCGTTTAACCAAAAAATTAATCAACTCAAAACAAGCTTTTATTCATGAGCCAAGAACTCGTTTTGCCGGTCAGCCAGGTGAGCAACGTACAATGTTTTTAAAAGATCCCTGTGGTAATGCAATAGAATTCAAAGCATTTGCAGATTTAGACAGTCTCTTTGAATCTTAGTGATTGATAAGCTTAGATCCTAAAAAATAGCCCATCATTAATTGATCTATAAAATTTCAATGTTTGTATAAATTTATGTTGGTATTGTCATTTATAGTAACAAGTTCACTCCAATAGTTGACTTCAATTAAATAATATTATTAAATACTGTATATATATACAGTAATGAGTAAAAAAATGAATAACATAATACAAATAAACCCTATAGATCCAATCTTTAATGAGTATGAGGGCTTTGTTGATAAGAGCGCTGGAATTAAGACAATTGCCTTTAAGTACTTTGGTGCTGATGTGCAAAAAGCCATTGATTATCTAGCAATTGAAGACAATAATTTTGATACAGCTAGCGAAATACCTAATTTACATCTTGTTGAAGAGCAGGAATATTATCAGCCTGAGCTCTTGCATTAGTTGCTCCGAAGCCGAGTAATATTCGGTCTTCAAATTTTTTAATTTCTATATATAATTTTAGTTAGACGTCGCATATACGAATTGCTAAGGGGATTTGTCTATGCTTATTTTAATACCCTTGCGCAGGAGGTGATCTTATTAGTATTTATATTAAATTAGGAAACGGAGGGTTCGCCTTTTGACAAGAGGTGAATTACCGAATTCGCCTACCAGGCTTATCTAACTCTGGTAGTTTGAAGCCTCTTTCGAGAGGCTTCTTTTTTTAAATAATTTATCCCTAAATTATTTACCGTAAAAAATCTATTGAGCTTATAATTCATCAGAATTTTTTATCTTATATTTTAAATGGAATCAAAAGACTGGTTTTTACTAACTACACTGGCAGCTATCTGGGGCAGTGCTTTTATGTTTATAAAAATCTCTGCTGTTGATTTTGGCCCAATCTTATTAGTTACTTTACGCTTGTTGATTGCTGGCTTGGTTTTCATGCCAATGTTGCTTAGGAAAAAATATAGGAAGATGTTTAAATCTCATTTACCTGGAATCTTAATCATTGCTGTATTTAGTAATGCTTTACCCTTTACATTATTTGCATATGCATCCTTAGGCGCTACCTCAAATATGCTTGGCATCTTGAATGGAACCACTGCATTTATGACTACAATTATTGCCTATTTCTGGCTCCAAGAATCGATTTCATCAAAACAATTAATAGGCTTGGCGGCAGGATTTATTGGTGTGTTTATTCTTGTAAATCCAGCGAATGCGTCAAGTACAATCACAGCGAGTATCTGCGCATTAGTTGGCTCACTTTGTTATGCGTTTAATGGCAATTATTTGCAAAAACATCACTCTAAGTCTAATAAAAAAGTTTTGATAGGCTGGTCTATGTTTTGTGGTGGCTTGTTTATGATTCCGTTGGCTGCCTTTAATATGCCTAGCAGTATGCCCAGCATTAATTCATTTATGGCTTTGATGTGGCTGGCAGTTATTTCTACTGGCATTGGTTATTTGGGCTACATACGACTCATATCTAGAATAGGTGCTGTTAAAACCTCTACGCTTACATACCTTCTTCCTGTCTTTAGCATTATCTGGGGAGCAATTTTTCTACAAGAGCAAATTACAATCATCATTTTTAGTGGCTTTATATTTGTTATGATGGGGATGTACTTTGCAAATACAGCACCAAAAAAATAATATGAGTTACACAGAAAAATTATTAGCAAAAGCTGATGAAGTCATTCCCAGAGTTACCTTAATAGAATTCCAAGATGATCCAAATAAAAAAGTCATGATTGATGTAAGGCAGTATGAAGAACTACAAGCTTCTGGAACTATTAAAGATTCCATACATGTGCCTAAGGGTGTGATTGAGTTTAGATTGAACAACAATGAAGAGATCTCTTTTGATACCTCAATTTATTTATTTTGCGCAATTGGCGTGCGATCTGCCATTGCTGGATATAATCTCAATCAAGTTGGTTATAAAAAAGTTTTTAATTTAGTGGGTTTTCAAGATATCCTAAACCAAGGCGCTGAAAAACAATTCTTAATTTAATAGAGGAGAAAAAATATGTTTACTCATATTATGGTTGGAGCAAATGACATAGAGGCATCTAAAACTTTTTATGATGCAGTACTGGGAACTCTTGGATGCAAGCCAGGAATTTTATCAATTAATCCAACTGATCAAAAAAGATATATCTATATTCATGAAAAAAATATGTTTATTATTTCTGAACCAATTAATGGTGAGCCATCTTCAGTTGGTAATGGCAGCACTATTGGTTTTGCTGTTCCTGACGAAGAAACCGGCAATGCATGGCATCAAGCAGGGCTTGATAATGGAGGAGAGTCATGTGAGGGGCCTCCAGGCATAAGAGATGTCAAAAAATTGATGGGAACTGACATGTACTTAGCTTAATCTCAGAGATCCCTCTGGCAATAAGATTTGTGCTCTTAAAAGAATGAGTTAGATTTTTCTAATAACCAGCAGCCTGACCATCTTTTCTGGTTTCTGAAGCACCGAAATAGACACCATCTTTTAACATAATGGCTTGATAGCCACCAAAGATGCCTCTTTCATATTTTAGAATGTGACCCTTTTTGGCTAATTGCTCTTCAATCTCAACACCAAAACCAGTTTCAATACTCAATGTTCCTCCATCGATCATCACCTCACCTGTTGGTTGTGACGATCCGCTGTGGACTATCCTTGGGGCATCTCCAGCTTCTTGAAGGTTAAGACCAAAATCAATCATATTGATAATAATTTGTGCGTGAGCTTGGGGTTGGGTTGCGCCTCCCATGACACCAAAGCTCATAAAGGGCTCCCCATCTTTGGTTACAAATGCAGGGATTATTGTATGAAATGGTCTTTTGCCACCTTCTAGTGCATTTTTATGATTTTTATCTAAACTAAAAAGCTCACCTCTATCTTGCAGCATGAAACCTAACCCTGGTGGGACCATGCCAGAGCCCATGCCTCGATAATTGCTTTGGATAAGCGAGATCATATTTCCATATTGATCTGCAGCAGTTAAATAAATGGTATCTCCATCTTTGAGCATGCCAGCCTTATCGGCTTGCGCAACGTTGTTAACATCAAGCAACTTTATTCGTTCTTTTGCATAAGATTTTGAAATCAGCTCTTCAACAGGAATATCTTCAAATTGAGGATCAGCATAATATTTTGCTCTATCAGCAAATGCTAATTTCTTTGCCTCAACAAATAGATGAATATATTCAGCACTAAAAAGACCCATTGATTTAAGGTCAAAATTTTCTAACATATTGAGAATCTGTAATGCTGCAATTCCTTGGCCATTTGGAGGTAATTCCCAAACGTCATAACCTCTGTAATTAGATGAAACGGGTGGAGTCCATTCTGAATGAAATGAAGCAAGATCTTCATAAGATAAAAAGCCGCCTTGAGATTGAATAAAGTCTGCCATTGTTTTAGCAATGGGGCCCTCATAGAACCCTGATCTTCCTTGTGAAGCAATAGTTTCGAGAGTTTGTGCTAGTTGAGGATTCTTAAATATCTCTCCTTTTTTTGGCATCCGACCATTCTTTACCCAAACATCATTAAAATTAGGATATGTTTCAAAACGTTTTTGAGATCGATCTAAATAATAGGCAATGGTCTCTGTTACTGGAAATCCTGATTTTGCATACTCAATAGTAGGCTCAAACAATGATTTGAATTCAAGCTTGCCAAATCTCTCATGCAGCTTCACCCATCCATCAACTGCCCCTGGAACGGTTACGGGGAGGGGACCATACGAAGGAATTTTATTCAATCCTTGTTGTTGAAAATATTCAATTGATAAATTTTTTGGAGCAGGACCACTGGCATTCAAGCCATGTAATTTTTTTGATTCTGCATCCCAGATAATGGCAAAGAGATCACCGCCAATTCCGTTACCGGTAGGCTCCATAAGTCCCAAGGCAATATTTGCTGCTATGGCTGCATCTATGGCAGTTCCACCTTGTTTTAATATATCAAGACCTATTTGGGTGGCAAGGGGATGACTGGTGGCCACCATACCATTTTGCCCAATGACTTCTGATCGACTGGCAAATTTTTCACCAGTAATTCGATCATATCCATATCCTGAGGCAGCCATAGTAAGAAGAAGTATAAATCCAATTGTTTTTTTCATCATAGTTAAAAAATTATTAATGTTTCTACCATACACCCACATAATTAAATGCTAAAGACTGGTTATAAATATTTAGCTCTCATATTTCCTAAGATAAATATTAAACGATGTTGGCACGCCCGGAGAGATTCGAACTCCCGACCCCTTGGTTCGAAGCCAAGTACTCTATCCAGCTGAGCTACGGGCGCATGGACCAGTGGGTATTGTATAGCACATCGCTTGAACAATTATGACTGGACTTACATAATAGATTCAATGTTTAAATCTTGGGAGGAATACATGCATAAACATATATTTTTAATTATTTTTGTTTGTATCGTTGGTTGCTCGGAGCCAGTTGAAGAGATCGAGTCTGATAGTTTTCTCAATATAGCAGGTGCGCGAGTTGGCCTCGCTAGTCAGCAACCCATAGATTGGGACTCTCAAGCCATAGACCCCTATATGAATATAAATCCAAAACTCAGTTCATCAAGGGTGCCTTTATTCGGTGACCTGCATGTACATACCACGTATTCATTTGATGCCTATATTTTTGGCACTTTGGCAACACCCGATGATGCATACGAATTTGCTAAGGGTAAATCTATCAAGCATCCTGCAGGTTTTGATGTCAGCTTAGATAGACCTTTAGACTTTTATGGTGTGACAGATCATGGAACTTTTCTAGGACATGTTGAAGAGGCAGCAACACCAGGAACCCCTTATTATGAAGCACCATCTAGCGCTCAAGTGAATGATATTAATAGTCCGGAAAACTTAAATATTTCAACCATCCCAAGAAGAACGCAAGCCTTTGGAGGTTTTTTGATAAATACTGTAAATGCTTTAAGAGACCAAAAGCTTGATATTAGATACGTGGATGGAATCAGCAGAAGGGCCTGGGCTGATACAGTTGCTGCCGCACAAAGACATAATGATCCTGGCAAGTTCACAACTTTTATTGCATATGAATATACTGCATCAACTCCTGACATGGGTAATCTACATAGAAATGTAGTTTTTAGAGGCGATAGCAATCGTATTCCTTCAGTTCCTTACAGTAGAGCTAATTCAAATGATCCTGAGGGTCTATGGAAATGGATGGATAGATTAAGGGAAGACGGAATAGAGAGTTTAGCTATTCCGCATAATTCCAATGGGTCAGATGGCTTTATGTTTGCTTTAAAAGACTCTTTTGGGAAGCCATTAACTAAAGAGTATGCTGAACTAAGAATGCGCAATGAACCCATAGTTGAGATCACTCAAGTCAAAGGTACCTCAGACACACATCCAGCTCTCTCTGATAATGATGAGTGGGCAAACTTTGAAATCATGCCATTTAAAGTTGCCACTCAAAGCTTTTCTGAGCCTAAAGGGAGTTATGTTAGAGACGCATTATTAGAGGGCATTAAAATGGAAGAGCAAGAGGGCTTTAATCCATACAAATTTGGACTCATAGGTTCTAGTGATACGCACACGGCAGCTTCTTCTCAGGAAGAGGATAATTTCTTTTCTAAAATCGGTTTGCTAGATTCTAGCGCTGCCTTGCGAGGATCGATTCCAATTACCGATCCAGCCATGCTTGCTTCAGATCAGTCGTTTGAAGAAGTTGATGGCAATCAATACATGAATTCATCAGCTATTACATGGGGCGCAGCTGGTCTTGCTGGCGTATGGGCTGAGGAAAATACCAGGAATAGTATTTATGATGCTTTTAGACGCAAAGAATCATTTGCAACATCTGGACCCAGGATGACAGTGAGATTTTTTGCTGGCTATGATTTAGACAAAGATAAAATCAATGACAATGATTTAATTGAGTATCTATATACCAATGCTGAAACCATGGGAGCCGATCTAGACGGTATTGATCAGCGAACACCCAGTTTCTTTGTGTGGGCTGTGCGAGATACTTTTACAGCACCCTTGCAGAGAGTTCAAATTATTAAAGGTTATGTTGATGAAAATGGATATCCTCAAGAACAGGTGTTCGATGTTGCATGTTCTGATGGAGGCATGCCAGATTCAGAAACTTATCGATGCACAGACAATAATGCAAAAGTCGATATTTCAAACTGTGCATTTTCTCAGGATGTTGGGGCTGCTGAACTCAAAACATTCTGGATTGATCCTACTTTTGCAGTTGAGCAAAGAGCCTTTTATTATGTTCGCGCTCTAGAAAATCCAACATGCAGGTGGAGCACCTGGGATGCAATAAGAAATAATGTTGAGCCAAGATCGGATATGCCTAAAACAATCCAAGAGCGTGTTTGGTCATCCCCCATTCACTATATTCCCTAACAATTAGCAGGCCATGAAACATCTATTAACCCTAGGAATCTTGTATTTTCTTTTCGTTGACTATGCCAAGGCAGAAACGTTTAAAAACACAAATGAAAATGAAAACGGTAAGAGCTTTGGTCAATTAATGAGTTGGGTCTTTGATGGAGAAAAAAGCCCTGAACGAGTAAAGATTGAAACCTCAGATGAGTGGCAAGAGCTTGCATCGGATCAATTGAACTATGCGATATGGATAGGCCATGCAACTTATTTAATTAATAACGGCGATATCAATATCCTCACTGATCCCATTTTTGCAAAGCGGGCATCACCTATAGGTTTTGCCGGGCCTAAACGTATGATTCCCGCGGTTATGAATTTAACAGATCTACCAAGCATTGATGTAGTTGTTGTGAGTCACAATCATTACGATCATCTAGATATGTATTCACTTAAAAGACTGCATAAAATTAATCCTGAAACTATTTTCTTGGTCCCAATGGGGGATGGAAAAAGACTAAAAAAAGCAGGTCTAACCCATGTGCATGAGTTGAGATGGTGGGAAAGCACGAAAGTAGGACAGTCCATAATTCATTTCACTCCAGTGCAACATTGGTCTAAAAGAGGTTTATTTGATCGCAATAAAAGCTTGTGGGGAGGCTGGTTTATTGAATCGAAAAATCTTAAGTTATATCATGCTGGTGATACGGGTTATTCAAATGATTTTAAAACCACATATCAGCAACTTGGAGCTCCAGATTACTCTTTTATACCCATCGGAGCCTATGATCCTAGATGGTTCATGAAAGACTCTCACGTTAACCCTGAAGAGGCGGTTCAGATAGCATTAGATCTGCAAACACCCCATTCATTTGGCATGCATTGGGGTACTTTTACACTAACCGATGAGCCAGTTGCAGAACCACCTATAAGATTAGCAGCAGAATTAAAAGCTCAAGGCTTACAACCAGAATTTTTTCAATCACCCAAGCCTGGCGAAGTGCTTAATTTATCAAAATAAATCGTATAATAATTCCATGGATCAATTAAATGTATTTGGCGAAGTATTACCCATTTGTTGTGAGGAGCCTATGACGGGGTTCACTCGCTCTGGCTCATGTGAAACCATGGACCAAGATCGAGGCATGCACACTGTGTGCGCCCACATGACCGATGAGTTTCTTGAATTCTCTAAAGCTCAGGGCAATGATCTATCCACCCCTATGCCTGAATACGGCTTTCCAGGTCTTAAAGAGGGAGATGACTGGTGCTTGTGTGCACCCAGATGGGTTGAGGCTTATGAAGCCAATTGCGCACCAAAAATTTACCTAACTAAAACTCATGAGAAAACATTAGAGTTAGTACCATTAAAAATTCTTAGAGAATACGCGCTAGATATTAACTAGTTGTAACCAATAAAGTATTAAAGTCTTCTATAGAGTTATTTTTTATATAAGTTTAGGTGTTCTTAAGATCTGTAAAAATCTTTTGATTTGCTTAATTTCTCTGGTGGTATTTTTTGGAATTAATTTAATCAGTTTATTTATATCTGCAGCTTCTAGATTTTTATTTCTAATGATTGTTAACCATTCGGATTCAGGCAAAAGATTGATTGGAAAAGAAATTCTATTAAACAGTAAATCACTCAATTTCTCAGAATCAGTTTGAACCTGGAACTGCTCAATCTGCTGTTGGAATATTTTAAATCTCTCAGCATTTTTAATTTTTCTTTCTTGAATTTTTTTAACAATTGATTCGTGCTCCAATCTCCTAGATTCTTTTGCAGCTTCTATTTGCCTTGTTTCAAAATCTCGTTGGGCAATTGAATTCTTTCTATCCATATCCTCAATTTGAAGCAACTCAGACAAGGATGAAACGGTACACAGTTTCCTTGCACCAAAGGGGGTGTAAGGGTTCTCTCCCTTGTTTAAACTCACCCATCTGATTAATTTATCTAAATTTTGTAAATCTGATTGAGATATAGATTTCCTCCTAATCATTTGCATAATATTAATATTTGAAGCGACTGAGCCACCGCGCCAATTAAAGTCTCTTTCACAAATAATCAAACCCTTAAACAATAGAACAAGGCTATCGAGCCGTTGAGGAATATTATTTGCTGACCGAGTTCCAATATGATGCTGAATATGAAATCTTTGGTGTATCACTGGCCGGCAGTTCTTGTAGTTATCACTGCTTTCCGTAAGCCCAATTTCTTGCATTATCTCTATAAATTCAAGTTCTTCCATTTCATTTTTTAACAACATTTTATTACATTTAGCTATTTATACTCTATTTAAAGTAATATATACTAATTATTATGAATAAATCAACAAGAAAATTAAGATTTGATAGAGTTTCTAAAAATCGACTTGCCCGTGCTCTTGAGGCCATAGATTCGTTGGAAAACCTATCAAATAAATCTAACTATGAATGGGATCAGAAAGAAATTGATGATATCTCAGGAAAACTTATGGCAAAAGTGAAGCTTGTAATGGCTTCATTCGGGAGTTCAACTCCTATGGATAGATTTGAAAAATTACAAGAGCAAGATCGATTACAACATAAGCTTTTAAGAGATACTGACCCCGAGGTCGCCAGATTGGTTGATGATTGGTTGCGAAAAAATGGACGAATGAGCTCTTCGCCACCTGAGTCTGATTCTGATATCGTGAGAAAGTTTAAAGATCTCTATCTTGAGCTTTTAGAGCATAGGTCAAAAGATTCTTCTAAAGCACAAAATTTTTCCCAGCGATTATATAAGCTAAATCCTCGATTTAATATCTCCCGACTTTCAGCTAAGCATAATATTGATCGGTTAGTTTGGCTTGGCTCTGAGGGTAAAACTCACAGTGAAATTCTTTCTTCAAATAGTATGTACAGGGTGCATCCTGATCCTGCCAAACAAAATCCATTATTAAATCTTAAGTGGGACATTGAACAGGGAAGAGTACTTCAAATCCCAAAAAACAGCCTTGAAAATTAAGGATTTATTGCATGCAAGAATGCTAAGATTAAACTTATGATTTTCAATAGCTCAACAGTTGCCTTTGGTCGCAATGAGACTTTTTCACTTCGTTATAACTGGATCTATAAGGGCTTGAGTGCCTTAAAAGAAAATGAAGATATTTTTACTTCTCCTGATGCTTTGAATACTCTTGGTGTGGGTAAAAATATGATGGGGTCTATGCGCTACTGTGGCTTTCAGCTTATCAGTTAACAGATCAAAATAATCCTTCAGAATTAACCAGTTTTGCTAATTATTTGCTGGATCCAGAGAAGGGTAAAGATCCTTTTCTGGAAGATGTTAATTCCTTGTGGCTACTTCACTGGAAGCTTTGCACCAATCCAGCTTTGGCAACTATGTACTTTTGGTTTTTCAATCATTTTACACAAACAACTTTTTCAAAACTTCAGGTATTTAATGAGCTTACTATTTGGCTAGACAATAATTCAACCAAGTCTGTCTCTCCCAAAACTCTTGAGAGAGATGTGAATCTTCTTCTTAAGTCATATTTAGGGGCTAATGTTGAAGATCAAGCTGTTGAAGAACAGCTTGAAAATCCATTTCATGAACTGAATTTAATTTCTAAAAATTCAGATGGTATTTATAACTGTTTTGTAAGAGATCGGGATTCGATGGACTTTCGTTTGTTGGGTTTTTTTATTGCGGATATTCAAAGCTTTTTTAGTAATGTAGATTTACTTTCCCTGCCAAGAGACTTTAAGCAAATTCCAGTTTCTCAAATATTAAATTCAGACGAATTTCCGTCTATTCAAAAAATATTTAAAACTTCTGAAGAGTCGCTTTTTCTAAGTTTAGAAAAACTTGTAAAAAAGTATCCTAAATTATTTGCAATTTCAGATACAGCAAATCAAAAAAGTCTATTTATTAAAACTAAACTTGATCCATATAAATTTCTAAATGACTTTTTTAACTAAATCATGAAATTAGATAAATTAATTAATATTGATGGTTGGTTTTCTCGATCG
>JBJLIA010000048.1:0-31753 GCA_045564035.1 Gammaproteobacteria bacterium
GTACATCTTAAATAATTAGAAGCCTAAAATTATACATAAGTATTGATAATTTCTTTCAGAAAGCGTATATTTTGCCACCTTTAGAGATAACTATGTACGCAGTAATAGAAGCAGGTGGAAAGCAACATAAAGTTGAGCTAGGACAAGTCCTAGAGGTCGACCTTATGCAAGAAGAGTCAGGGGTTAATCATGCTTTTGAAACTGTCATGCTTTATGTTGATGGCGATGATGTGCAGATTGGTCAGCCATACATAGAAAACGCAAAAGTCGTTGCTGAGATAGTTGATGAAGTGAAGGGCGAAAAAGTTTCCATACTTAGATTTCGCAGAAGAAAACACAGCATGAGAAAAATTGGACACAGACAGAGATATACTCAGATCAAGATCAAAGAAATCAACGTAGGTAAATAGAAATGGCACATAAGAAAGCAGGTGGCTCTAGTAAAAACGGTAGAGATTCTAATTCCAAGAGACTTGGTGTGAAACGTTTTGGTGGCCAGAACGTCAAATCAGGTGAAATTATTATTCGTCAACGTGGTACTAATACTCACCCTGGTATAAATGTTGGTATGGGCAAAGATCATACTCTATTCGCTACTTCAGCCGGTCAAGTGCAATTCACTTACAAAGGCATTAAACAAAAAAAGACAGTCAACGTCATTTCTCAGTAAATTATGAACTTCATCGATGAAGCTCTGCTAGAAGCAAGAGCTGGAAACGGTGGCGCAGGTTGTACAAGTTTCAGAAGAGAAAAATTTATACCTCGTGGGGGACCTGATGGCGGTGATGGCGGTAAGGGTGGAGATGTCATTTTTAGAGTTGACCCCAATCTTAATACTCTAGTAAATTTTCAAAATCAAAAGTACTTGATTGCCAAAAATGGTCAATCAGGCGCTGGTAATAAAAGAACTGGTCAAGATGCTGATGATCTTCTTGTGATGGTCCCAAAGGGCACCGTGATCTTTGATTCTATATCTAACAAACTTATTTATGATTGTTGCGATGAAGCAATAGATTATCTTGTCGCTAAAGGCGGTGAGGGAGGAGCTGGGAACTTTAGATTTAAGTCTAGTACAAATCAGGCACCAAGGCGTCATACCTCTGGTTGGCCCGGTGACGAATTTTCTATCAGGCTAGAGTTACGCTCCCTTGCAGATGTGGGCCTGGTCGGATTTCCCAATGCTGGTAAATCTACTTTTTTAAATAGTGTCTCAGCAGCTCGTCCAAAGATTGGAGATTATCCCTTTACAACACTGCGTCCTAACTTAGGCACTGTTCAAATTTATGACACCTCATTTATTATTGCTGATATACCAGGTTTAATTGAAGGAGCATCTGAAGGTGTAGGCTTGGGTTTAAACTTTTTAAAACACATTTCTAGAACTGGCCACTTGCTTATTTTATTGGACCCACAAAATCCAGAAAGATCAATTGAGGAGCAACTCACCGTCCTTCTTGATGAACTGAAGACCTATGACCCAAGTCTTTTAGAGAAAAGTATATGGCTTGCAATTAACAAAAGAGACACGCTTGAAGAAGAAAAACAAAAACAGTTTATTGAGCTTATAAAAAAGAGAATGTCTTCATTAAATCTGAAAAATGAGGGAATTATTGCTATTTCAGGATTTACGGGAGACGAGACAGGAACTTTGTTGGGCATGATTGCCAACAAGATGACTGGGGTTCAAGATTAACTTAATTCTTTAACAGCTTTAACTAAGCGGCTTTTTGTCCTAGCAGCAGCATTCTTATGAATCACTTTTTTTGCAGACGTTGAATCTAATACTTTTTGAGCAGTTTTCAGTAATTCTGCAGCTGATTCTTTGTTATTTTCAGCTATAGCATTTCTGACAGCTTTGACAGCTGTTCTAGCTTGAGATCTTTGAGAATGCTTTAATTTATACCTGTCTGCATTCTGACGAGCTCGTTTGATTGATTGTTTACTGTTAGCCATATCTTTAAATATTAGATGCGCTAGTTTAATGATGTTGGTCTTGTCTGTCTACTGAATTGATCAAATATATTGATATACAAAATGGTGGAGGCGGCGGGAATTGAACCCGCGTCCGTTAGTTCTTCAACCTGACTTCTACATGCTTAGCTCATTCTTTGTGTTTCGCCTTAATGACCCGAAGAGCAGGGTATCAAAAGCTAGACTAAGTAAATTTTTGCGTTACTGCGTTTAGACACCACAGCAAAACTAGACTATGAATTTTGCCAATGCTTCGAACCATAGACAATTCTTGCATTGGTTAGCCAATTAAGCGGCTAAAGCGTAGTTGTCGTTTTCTGCAACTAATTTTTTTGTAGTATGTTTTACAAGAGTTACCACAATCTTGGCATGCGCTTTGGAATCCAATAAAAACGTCGAACCCTATTCGCCCCCATGGGGTGAATGATTATATATGAAAATAACTAACGATTTGAATTTTTTAAAATTCTCTGCTTTTCTCTGTTCCAATCCCTTTGCTTAACATCTTCTCTTTGATCAAACGTTTTTTTACCCTTGCCAATAGCAATGTCGCATTTAATCTTATTTTCTTTCCAATATATTGATGTTAGAACACACGTAAGTCCTTGCTGGCTAATAGCTTCAAGTATGTTATTTATTTCTCTTTTGTTTAGGAGAAGCTTTCTTGATCTAGTAGGATCTATGCTCTCATTTTTAAGTGATGCAGGAGGATCAATTTTTAGCCCAATCACCCAAGCCTCATTACTTTTCATAGTCACATATGAATCTTTGACATCAACCTTACCATTTCTTAGGCCTTTAACCTCCCAGCCCTCTAAGACCAATCCAGCTTGAAATTTATCACTTAAGTGATAATTTCTTACCGCATTTTTATTCTTGACGATGATATTATTATTTTTAACATTCATAATGGATATCACAATTATGAATCTGTTCAAACTATTTGCAAATTTTGAGGACATTTATGCAACAGACTAAAGTAACCTTGATCTACTGGGGCTTATCCTTATTTATTTTTTTAGCTTTAATTCCATGGATCTATAATCCAGCCCTAGCGCTCAAGTCAGTTCAGATACTAGCAATCTATGGAGGGATTGTAGTGGCCTTTTTAGGTGGGATGATATGGGGCTGGGAAGGTGGGTCAGCATCATTAGTAAATCTTTGGGGTGCAATTGGGTTCTCTCTTTTGGGTTTTGGAGTGGCATTACTTTCATTTGTAAATTTGCCAGCAAGCCTTATTTTATTAGTCCTCTCGTTGCAATTTTTTTTAAATTTTGAAAAAAAAAATAGCGCATATTTCCAAGCAAACATAAAATATGCAAATGCAAGAATGTTAATAACAAACTTAGTTACAATATGTTGTGTAACTTCTTTAGCATTTTTATATAACCCTTATACCTAAATAGCATGAACGGAAATACTTCTTCAAAAATAAATGAAACTGTCTCTTGGGTTGGAAAGTGGACATTTGTACTTGCAGCAGCTGGTTCAGCGGTAGGTTTAGGAAATATTTGGGGTTTTCCATACAAAGCTGGAACTGAAGGAGGAGGAGCTTTTGTATTGATATACCTTCTTTGCATTCTTGCAGTTGGACTACCAATCATGATGGCAGAAATAATGATTGGAAGACGAGCAAGGAAAAGTCCTGTGAATGCTATGAAGATAGCAGCAATAGATTCTGGGCAGACAAGTAAATGGCAGGCTGTAGGCTGGGGCGGTTTAATTTCAGGGATTTTAATTCTTTCTTTTTACAGCGTGATAGCTGGAATTTGCTTGAACTATATAATTATATCCGCTTTTCCAACCCCTGATATTTCCTCTCTTGAGCAATTTAATATTGTGACCTCATCTCCATCCAGATTATTGTTTTGGCATTCAATTTTCATAGCCTTGAATATTATTATTATTTCAGCAGGAGTGATTGGTGGAATTGAGAGGATGGTCCGATTGTTAATGCCAATGTTATTTGTCTTGATGATGGTAATGGTTATTAACGCAATGATTAATGGTGATTTTGCCAGGGGTTTAAACTTTTTATTTGCTCCAGATTTTTCAGAAGTAGATGCTACAACTTTTTTAAGAGCTATGGGACAAGCTTTCTTTAGTCTAAGTTTAGGCATGGGTTCCATAATGTGCTACGGATCCTATATGCCTCAAGAAGAAAATATATTTAAAACCTCGCTTACCGTTGCAGGCTTGGATACTTTAATAGCTATATTGGCAGGCCTGGCAATTTTTCCAATTATCTTTGCATATGGTCTGGAACCAGGAGCTGGGCCAGGCCTAGTTTTTGTAAGCCTTCTATCTGCCTTTGTTGATATGCCCCTGGGCAATGTTGTTGGACCAGCTTTCTTTGCATTATTATCGATTGCAGCACTAAGCAGCGCTATATCTTTACTGGAGCCGAGCGTTGCATATTTTGAGGAAGAAAAGATTGTCTCGCGTTTTGCTGCTGCTTTAACCTTAGGACTTTCTGCCTGGGTTATAGGGATTGGTAGTGTGCTAAGTTTCAATGATTGGTCTGAAATTTCTTTTATTGGAGATCTTAATTTCCTAGATTCAATAGATTATTTGGCCAATCAGTTTTTGATGCCCATTGGAGGCATGATGGTTGCAATATTTGCTGGATGGTTTCTAAAACCTGATCTTGCGCTAGATGAATTTTCTGGTATCGACCTTGCAATATTTAAAATTTGGAGATTTTTTATTAAATTTATCTCTCCAGTTCTTGTTGCAGCAGTTTTTTGTTTATCAGCTAGCAAGTTAAAAATGGCGCGAAGCTTTGAGGGATCAGAAATATTTAGAGCATCTCCAGATATCATTCTTATATTAATTAACAACTTTGAGTCCTATAAAGAATTTTTGCCAGGTTGCCTGGAATCTTCCCGTCTTTCAAGCATAGAAGAGGATATTGTCATAGGTAGATTAGTATTTTCATTGCTAAATAAAACCTATGCATTTGAATCTAATAATGAGACTACTGGTAATCAGGTCAACATAACTCAATCCAAGGGTCCGTTTTTAGACTTTCATGCCCTCTGGAGTTTAGAAGCCATTGATGAAAATCATACAAGGGTAAAATTTAAAACTACATTCACTCTTCCATTGGTCCTAAAAATTCTTGCCCCTCAAACTATCATAGATAAAATTGGCAACAAGTTCATCAATGCTTTTGCAAACCAACTATTAAAATGAGAATTTATATATCCATTCAAAACGGAGCTGATTCTAGTTTTCTAGAACTTGATGTTTCAGAAAGTATCACTGCAAAAGAAGTCTTGGAATTATCAGAAGTTAAAAAGATACACAAAAAAGAAATACATTTATTGAGGGTTGGAATAAACGGCGAGGAATTAGATGGAAAATATAAAGCCAAACCACTTAATTACAGAATGTCGCATGGCGAGAGGTTGGAAATTTATAAGCCACTTTTTCAAGATCCAAAAGAAAGAAGGAAAAAAAAGGCTGAAGTAGGAAAAAAATCTTAGTTATTTTCGAGGGTAGCTTCCTCAAGCACCCAGCTATCTAGCCTTTGGTTGGTATCGAATGACAGAGATAGTTTTTTTTCACCAATATTTGTTTCACCAACTTTAACTGAATAAAAATAATCCCATCTATTTTGATGAATAGGGCTATTTAGTAATGGAGTTCCTAGGAGATATTGTACTTGGTCTTTGGATAGCCCTTTTACAAGCTGTTCTACGTCCTCATCTTCAATAATATTGCCTTGCAAAATAGCCACTTTAAATGGAGCTAAAGATGAGCAGCTGGATACTCCACCCATAGACAAAATAATTATTAAAAAGGCTTTAGTTAATTGCTTCATGAGATGATTTGATTATACTTTGAAAGAGGATACATCGAAAAGTTCATGAGTAAAGAAAATACTGAATTAAAAAAAGCTGGTTTAAAAGCAACTCTTCCTAGAATACGAATTCTTGAAGCGCTTGAATCTACTGAAAATCGTCACCTAAGTGCAGAAGACATATATAGGCAACTTATTACATCTGGTGAGGATGTTGGCTTGGCAACTGTCTATAGAGTTCTAACCCAGTTTGAATCTGCAGGCATAGTCATGAGGCATAATTTTGAGGAGGGTCATGCAGTTTATGAGATAACTCCTGATGATCATCATGATCATATGGTATGCCTAGAGACTGGTAAAGTGATTGAGTTTCATGATGAGCTAATTGAAAAACGTCAAGAATCAATTGCGAATGAAATGGGTTATGAAATTGTTGATCACAGTATGGTTTTATACGTTAAACCGATTAAATAAATTATCTTTTAACCCTTGAACTCGTCATGAGTCATCCCAATATATCTAATATTGGAATTAAAGATGGCAAAAAAACAAAAATCAAAAGATAAAATTGACTCTAATGAGGCTTCTATTGCGATAGACGACGTTTTGGATGAGGTTAAACCGGTAGAAGACGGCCCAGATTTATCCGATGAAGAAGTCACTGTGTCTGATAGTCCAGAAGACAAAATTAAGGAACTTGAGGAGGCGCTGCTACGCTCAAGAGCTGAGTTAGATAATGCCTTTAAAAGAAATGTTTCTGATATTGAAAAAGCTCACAAATACGGTGTAGAAAGACTGCTGAATGAATTGTTACCCGTTGTTGATAATCTTGAGCATGCGCTCAATAATTTTTCTAAAGATTCAAAGAAAGATGATAAGGAAGGTGTCGAGCTAACCCTTAAATCTTTTGAATCAGCCCTTGATAAATTTGGGATTAGACCCATCTATCCAATTAATGAAAACTTTGATCCAATTAAGCACGAGGCTGTAATGACCTCGCAGGATCCAAAAAAAGAAAATAATGAAATTGAGAACATATTTCAAAGGGGTTGGGAGCTTCATGATCGGGTTGTAAGACCTGCTAGAGTTTCCGTAATTAAAAATTAGGAAAATATTATGTCAAAGATTATAGGAATTGATTTAGGAACAACTAATAGTTGTTTAGCTGTTGTTGAAGGACAGCAGCCAAAAGTTATTGAAAACGCAGAGGGAGGAAGAACCACCCCATCAGTTATAGGTTATGCAGATGACAATGAAGTTTTAGTTGGCGCTCCAGCTAAAAGGCAAGCAGTCACAAATCCAGAAAAGACTTTATATGCTATTAAGAGATTAATAGGTAGAAGATTTGATGATGATGTTGTAAAAAAAGATATGGACATGGTGCCATATGAAATTATGAAGGCTGATAACGGAGATGCTTGGGTCAAAGTGGATGATAAAAAATTGGCTCCTCCGCAGATATCAGCTGAGGTACTGAAGAAGCTGAAAAAAACAGCTGAGGAATACTTGGGGCATGAAGTCTCAGAAGCAGTCATAACTGTTCCAGCTTATTTTAATGACTCCCAAAGACAAGCAACCAAAGATGCGGGAAAAATAGCAGGCCTTGAAGTGAAAAGAATCATAAATGAGCCTACTGCAGCAGCATTAGCATATGGCTTAGATAAGCACACAGGTGATTCAGTAGTAGCTGTTTATGATCTTGGAGGAGGCACTTTTGATATTTCAATCATCGAGATCTCTGAGGTAGATGGCGAACATCAATTTGAAGTTTTGTCTACAAACGGTGATACATTTTTAGGTGGTGAAGACTTTGATCTTAAATTAATAGACTATTTTGTTGATGAATTTAAAAAAGAATCTGGTTTTGATCTAAAAAGCGATCCTATGGCTCTACAGCGTCTTAAAGAAGCTGCAGAAAAAGCAAAAATTGAGCTTTCCTCATCCGATCAAACAGAAATAAATCTCCCATACATTACTGCAGATAGCTCGGGTCCAAAACATTTTGTTCATAAAATTACACGAGCTAAACTTGAATCTCTAGTTGAAGATTTAGTTGATAGAAGTCTCGCACCCCTTAAAATTGCACTAGAAGATGCCAAGCTTGCTATTGGAGACATAAACGAGATTTTACTTGTTGGAGGCCAGACTCGTATGCCAATGGTTCAACAAAAAGTTAAGGATTTCTTTGGTAAGGAGCCAAGAAAAGACCTTAATCCTGATGAAGCTGTTGCAGTAGGTGCCGCAATCCAGGGATCGGTTCTATCTGGTGACACGAAAGATGTGCTCTTGCTAGACGTAACGCCGTTAACCCTTGGGATTGAGACATTGGGAGGAATTGCCACTGCATTAATTGAAAAAAATACAACCATACCTACACAAAAATCTCAGGTTTTCTCAACAGCTGAAGATAATCAATCAGCAGTAACCGTCCACGTTATTCAAGGTGAAAGAAAACAAGCAGCTCAAAATAAATCTTTAGGTCAGTTTAATCTAACAGACATCCCTGCTGCTGCAAGGGGAACTCCTCAAATTGAAGTGTCCTTTGACCTCGACGCTAACGGTATCCTCAATGTGGCCGCAAAAGATAAAAATACTGGTAAGGAGCAGTCCATAGTTATTAAAGCTTCTAGTGGATTATCTGATGATGATATTGAAAAAATGGTCAAAGACGCCGAGGCAAATGCAGAAGATGACAAGAAGTTTGAAAGCCTAGTTCAAGCAAAAAACAATGCAGATATGCTTGTTCATGCAACTAGAAAATCTATCTCTGAAGCAGAAGACAAACTGAATGATGAAGAAAAAGATGCTGTAGAGGCATCAACTGTCAAACTAGAGGATGCCATAAAACAAGACAGCCTAGAAGCTATTGAAGAAGCAACAAAAAACCTTAATGAGGTATTAACTCCATTAACTCAGAAACTTTATCCTCAAGCTGATGAGGGCTCATCAAATTCTGCAGAAGAGACTGCCAGTGATGAGAATACAGTTGATGCTGAATTTGAAGAAGTTAAAGAAGAAGAAAAGTAAATCATGTCACAGAGAGACTATTATGAAGTCTTAGGGGTCTCTCGAAATGCTTCTGGTGCAGATTTAAAGAAAGCGTTCAAAAAATTAGCGATGAAATATCATCCGGATAGAAACCCAGATGATCCTGCAGCTAATGAAAAATTTAAAGAAGCCGCTGAGGCATATGAAATCCTATCTGATTCAGAGAAAAAATCAGCCTATGATCAATTTGGCCATGCAGGTGTCCAAGGTATGGGCGGAGGTCAAGGAGCTGGATTTCAAGATTTTAATTTTGGAGATATATTTGGAGACATCTTTGGTGATGTTTTTGGTGGTCGAAGCTCTTCAGGCAGAACTGCCAGAGGCCAAGATCTCCAATACACTTTAGAACTTTCTTTAAAAGAGGCAATTCTTGGTGTTAAAAAAACAATAAAAATACCTGTCGACAAATCATGCAATGACTGTTCAGGGTCTGGTGCTAAACCAGGCTCATCTCCTGTTACCTGCAGTCAATGTAATGGTGTGGGTCAGGTTAGAATGCAGCAAGGATTTTTTTCGGTCCAGCAACCCTGCAATGCATGCAGAGGCGAAGGAAGAATTATTCAAGATCATTGTACCTCTTGCCGGGGAGCTGGTGTTAAACAGGAGACAAAATCACTCTCTGTTAGTATTCCTTCTGGTGTAGATAATGGAGATAAAGTAAGGCTTTCAGGAGAGGGAGGTGCGGCAAGGGGAGGGCATACGGGCGACCTTTTTGTTGTTATTCAAGTTACGCATAACGAAATTTTTGAGAGAGATGGAAGAAACTTATATTTTGAGGTTCCTATCCCTTTTGAAATTGCTGTATTGGGAGGAACAATTAATGTTCCTAGCTTAGAATCAAAAATCGCACTTAAAATACCCTCTTATACTCAAACAGGTAAAATTTTTAGAATTAAAGGAAAAGGCGCCGCTTCAGTTCGAGATTCAAGAAGAGGCGATCTTTTATGCAGAGTGATTGTCGAAACTCCGGTAAATCTCTCAAAGGCTCAACTCAAGATGTTTGAAGAATTTTCTCAATCAATATCTGCTGAGGAACATCACCCCATAAAGCAATCTTTCAATCAAGCTTCCGACCAATTTCATAATAAATAGAATATTGCATATTTTAATTAACGGCTTCAATGGAAATATGGGTCAGGCAATACAGGCTCAATGCAAAAAATCTGATATCAGAGCTCTAGATTTTCAAGCGAAAAGCATGGATTTAAAAAGTATATCTGCCGTCATAGACTTTTCTTCACCAGATGGATTTATTGTCTCCCTTAATTTTTGTCTTAAAAATAAGCTACCTTTAATTTCAGGAACCACAGGACTTAAAGAAGAGCATTTAAAGTTAGTTAAGATAGCAAAAAAATCTATACCAATATTAATTGCTGCAAACATGTCTATTGGAATCGCTGGTTTAAAAAAATCAATACAAGAGTACGTTTTATCAACTAGCGTATCGTCAAATTGTAAAATTATTGAAATTCACCATACAAATAAGAAAGATTCCCCATCTGGAACAGCTCTAGAAATTCTAAAATTTTTAGAAAATTTACCTGGAAGTAAAATAGATGGCCCTATCGATGTTCAATCTCATAGAATTGGCAATATCTTTGGAATTCATAGAATTATTTTTGAAAATGAAGAAGGCATCACAACGTTTCAACATATTGCAAACTCTAGAAATATTTTTGCAATAGGGGCTTTACAAGCCGCAAGATGGATCAGTTCTATAGAGATAGGAGAGTATTCCTTTGCAGACTTCTTGAATAAAAAGCTTTAATCTGAATCAACTTTTCTATAGAATACAGAAACTTTAAATCCCGAAGGCGCCATGAAAATTATTGTTGGGGTGCTCATTAAAATGAGTCAACATTATGAGGCGCCGGAGTAATAACCCCGGAGGAAATTGTGAGTATTGTTTCTATCAAAGACCTGTTGAATGCAGGCGTTCATTTTGGTCATCAGCAAAGATTTTGGAATCCCAAGATGGAATCTTTTATCTTTGACACTAGAAAAAAAATTAGCATCATTGATCTTGAAATGACCCAAGAGTGCCTTAATGCGGCAGCATCAAAAGCCGAAGAGATTTGTTCTAAAGGAAATAGAATTTTATTTGTTGGCACTAAACGTTCTGCATCTAAGACTATTAAAGAATCTGCTTCAACGATTGGCCTTCCTTACATTGATAAAAGATGGTTAGGCGGAACTTTAACTAACTGGAAAACTATTCGAGGATCAATTAGGCGGCTTATAGATATTGAAGAGCTTCAGTCATCAGGCAGAATTAACAAGCTCTCAAAAAAAGAAGCTGTAGATATTACAAAAGAATATGAAAAGTTAGATGCAAGTGTTGGTGGAATCAAAGATATGAAAGGCCTGCCAGATGCCTTGTTTGTAGTTGATGTTGCATATGAAAAAATAGCAGTTACAGAAGCAAAGAAAATGGGCATACCAATTATTGCTTTAGTTGATACTAATTCAAATCCAGAGGGCATAGACCACATTATTCCTGGAAATGATGATGCAATTAGATCCATTCGATTGATAACGAAAGTGATTATCGATGCCTGTGCCAGAGGCATTGCATCTTCTCAGGGTGGAGCTCTAAATATTCAAACTGATGATGAGACTCCAGCTGTCAAAGTTAAAAAGGCTTCGGTTACTTCTGGCAAAGCACTAAATCTTGTTGAAGAAGCTGAGTTGAGTGAGCCAGAAGAAGCCCCTTCAACTGAAACAGATGAAGTAAGTGTGGAAGTTGCAGAGGCCTCAGTTGAGATTAATGATGAGCCAGTAGAAGAGGTTTCAAGTGAGGATTTAGGTGAATCAGAGGATGCTTCAAAAAATTCTGAAGAAGAAAAATGAGTATTGCCGCAAGCCAAGTTAAAGAATTGAGAGAAATGTCAGGTGTTGGCATGATGGAATGTAAAAAGGCACTTGTTGAAACAGATGGTGATTTAGAAAAGGCTTTGGATCTTCTAAGAGCAAATAGTTCTCTTAAAGCAGAGAAAAAAGCTTCAAGAGTTGCCGCTGATGGAGAGGTAAAGATTGCTGTGAGTTCTGAATATACCAGTCTTGTAGAAATTAATTCAGAAACAGATTTCGCTGCTAAAGACTCTCAATTTAAAGATTTTGCAAGTGACGTTGCTATGCATCTTACTAATAATAAGGTTTTTGACATAATTGATTTAAGCTCATCATTTGAAGAAAAAAGACAATCCCTCATTCAATCTATTGGAGAAAATATACAGTTAAGAAGGCTGCAAACACTTGAAGTTCCATCTGGAGGGTGCATTGGTACATATGTTCATTCAGATGGAAGATTGGCAGCTTTAGTTTCTATTGATGCGGATAATAAGGAATTAGCAAAAGATTTAGCTATGCACGTATCTGCCACTAATCCAAGCTGTTTACAATCAGAAGATATTGACTCTGAATTACTTGAGCGAGAAAGATCAATATTCTTAGCGCAAGCAGAGGAATCTGGCAAAGATGCATCTATCATGGAGAAAATGGTGGAAGGCAAGGTTAAGAGGTTCCTGTCTGAAGTGACTTTGATTTCTCAGGGGTTTATTAAAAATCCAGATCAATCAATTGGAGAATTGCTAAAAGAAAATCATGCATCAATCATAGCCTTTGTTCGTTTTAAAGTGGGCGAAGGGATTGAAGTTGAGGCTAAAGATTTTGCAGCAGAGGTAGCTGAACAACTTCAACAATGACATCTCTCGCCTACAAACGCCTTCTCGTAAAATTTAGCGGAGAGGCTGTTGCTGGAGATGATGATCACGGAATAGATCCTAAAATATTAGACCAAATGGCGCAATCTGTTAAAGATTGCAAAAAACTTGGTGCACAAATTGGAATTGTAATAGGGGGAGGGAATCTTTTTCGAGGTGAAAAATTAAGCAAAGCTGGAATGGATAGAGTTGCTGGTGATCATATGGGCATGCTTGCTACTGTGATGAATGGTATTGCTTTGAGGGATGCTTTAGAGCGAGCTGGGGTAAAGACTAGGGTTATGTCAGCTATTTCAATGTCTGGCGTTGCTGAACACTATGATAGGCGTTTAGCAATCCAACTTTTATCAAACGACTTTGTTGTAATTTTTACTGCTGGAACTGGCAATCCATTTTTTACAACTGATAGTGCAGGATGTCTAAGAGCGATAGAAACTCAAGCAGACATTATGTTAAAAGCAACTCGAGTTGATGGGGTTTATTCAGCTGATCCCGAAAAAGATAAAAATGCTTTATTTTATCCCTCACTTTCTTTTGATGAGGCAATTCAACAAAACCTCAAAGTTATGGATGCAACAGCTTTAACGCTTGCAAGGGACCATGGGTTACCATTAAAAGTGTTTAATTTAAATCACCCAGATGCTTTAAAAAGAATTGCTTGCGGTGAAGATATTGGAACATTAATATCATAGTTATGGACGAAATTATTAATCAAATTAGAATAAAGATGCAGAAAGCTATCGACTCACTTGCACATGAATTTAATAAGATTAGAACAGGAAGAGCTAATCCAAGCATTCTTGATTCGGTGAAGATTGATTATTACGGAAATCCGACTCCCATCAATCAAGCGGCAAATATTTCTGTAGAGGAGGGAAGAACTTTGGCTATATCTCCTTGGGATAAATCTCTTATTGCGGAAATAGAGAAAGCAATTATGACATCTGATTTGGGGTTAAATCCAAGCACTAGCGGTGACCTAATTAGGCTTACTATGCCAGCTCTTACAGAAGAGACCCGCCAAGAGTACATTAAACAAGCACGAACAGAAGCTGAAAATTCTAGAATTTCTATAAGAAACACTCGAAGGGATGCAAACAATGCTGCAAAAGATCAACAAAAAGCTGGAGATTTTTCTGAGGACGATTTGAAGCGAATTGAAGGTTTGGTCCAAAAAGAAACTGATCATTTCATTGGCATTGTTGATGCAAAACTAACACAAAAAGAAGAAGATTTAATAGAAATTTAGTTATTTCATATTTAGCCAGAATGGCAAAAAGTAAACAAGCAATACCCAACCTTTCTGGAATCAACGCAGCAATTATCATGGATGGTAATGGTAGATGGGCAAAAAAGAATGCATTAAATGTTACATCAGGACACGAAAAAGGCGTTAATGTTGTTAAACAGATTGTTGAGTCTGCAGCAAAAGCTAAGTTAGATTCTCTCAGTTTATATGCCTTTAGCACTGAAAACTGGTCACGTCCTAAAAAAGAAATCCTTGGAATTAAAAAACTAATTATCAGCGCAATAGATTCTCAAGTTCCAGAGTTAATCAAACAAGAGGTAAGATTGCATTTTTTTGGCGATTATTCTTCTTTTGGAGATGAGGTTATCAATGCGATTGGTCACGCTGAAAAGTCAACAGCATTCCAAGTTCCAAATCTACAATTAAATATTGCTCTTGGTTATGGAGGTCGTGCAGATATTATTGAGGCAACACAGTTAATGGCTAATGACATAAAACTAGACAAGCTCTCTTTAGAAGATGTGTCTAATGAAACTTTCTTTAGATACTTAAAAGCACCTATCGATGAGTTAGATTTATTAATCAGAACTGGAGGAGATCAAAGAATAAGCAATTTCTTGTTATACCATTTAGCTTATACTGAGATTCAATTCTCAGATACACTCTGGCCGGATTTTACTGAAGAAGAATTTATGCATTGCTTAGAAGCATTTTCAAAAACGGAGAGACGTTTTGGCAAACGAATTGTATAAAAACATCATTCAAAGATTGCCTGCTGCTCTAATTTTAGTTGCCTGTATATTTGGAATACTTTACTTGCAAAATGCTCTTCTCATTTTAATTCTTGTAATAGCAATTGGGTTTTTATTAATTACAGAATGGTTGACTCTTTCTGATTCAAAAATAGATTTAAAACAAATAATATTTTTCCTAACTCCCATTGCGCTTTCTATTTATTTTACAGCCGGCTTCATAGATTTATTTCTTTTGTTGACGGGAATTTTTTGGCTTTCGTATAGCTTTTATTTGATCTCTAACAAAACTTCATCTTTTATTAGTTTTAATAATAATTACTTAGGATTTTTTTTGGTGCTTAGTTTTTTGTATGGACTTATATATTTAATATTATTTTCTGAATTCAATGACTCAAATAAATTTTTTATACTGTTTATCATATTATTTAATACCGTATTGACTGATGTCGGGGCTTACCTCGTAGGCAGCAGCATTGGTAAAAGAAGATTATTTCCTGAGATAAGCCCAAATAAAACTATTGAAGGCTTGTTTGGTGGAGCTATATTCGTCTTACTTTTTTTATCAGCAATATATTTTCTTAACTTAATTTCTCTAGAATTGGTTCTAGTTTCTATAATTAGTCTACCCTTTGCATTTATTGGCGACTTTTTGAAAGTCAATTAAAAAGAGAAAAGTCAATCAAAGACAGCGGATCACTGTTTCCTGGTCATGGTGGTGCATGGGATCGTTTAGATTCACATATTGCTGTCGTACCTATTTTTATTTTAATAACTAATTTAATACCATGAAGAACATAGTTTTACTAGGAGCAACCGGCAGTATTGGAGATAGCTGTCTAAATGTGATTAGGCAAAATAAGCAGCATTTCCGTTTATTTGCCATTGGGCTTGAAAGTAACTTAGATAAAGCTCAAAAAATAGCAGAGGAGTTTAATCCAGAGCATATTTTCGTAGCCAAATCCCATATTAATAAATCACATGATTTATTCCAATCGTATCCGAATATTCTTTGCACTGAAGATGAATTACAGGGACTGATTCAAGATATAAATGTTGATATAGTAATTTCAGCAATCTCAGGCTTTGCTGGCTTAAAAGCAAGTTACTTTGCGATCGATGCCGGAAAAACTATTCTTGTCGCAAATAAAGAAAGTATTGTTGCAGCAGGGGATATTTTAATGCCACTTGCCAAGATCACAAACTCTAAAATCATTCCTGTTGATAGTGAACATAATGCTATTCATCAATGTTTTCCTCCAGAAAGAGACCTAAAAGAGATTTCTAAGATCATGATTACTGCATCGGGCGGCCCGTTTAGGGAAAAGACATTCCAGGATTTAAGCTCAGTGACCTTACAAGATGCATTGAAACATCCTACATGGAACATGGGTACTAAAATTACAATCGATTCAGCAACCTTGGTTAATAAATGCTTAGAATTAATCGAAGCACATTATCTTTTCCAAATTCCTGAATCTCAAATTGAAATTGTAGTTCACCCACAAAGTATCATTCATTCAATGGTTACATTTATTGATGGATCTACCATAGCTCAGATGAGCAATCCAAACATGGAAGTGCCGATTGCCAATGCGCTAGGATTAGACCAAAGGTTGCCCATAAATTTTGAACCAATTAATTTTTTAGGGTTAAATTTATCATTTGAACCTATTGCAGACGGAAGAGAGGTAATTTTTGAGATGGCCAGAGAGGTATGCAATAAAAAAGGAAACTTAGGAGTAATTTTTAATGCTTCGAATGAGATTGCAGTGGATGCCTTTATAAATAAAAGTATTGAATTTGTTGATATATATAAAGTAATACAGAGAACTTTTGATCACTTTTCATGTTCTAAGGTGAGTTCATTAGATGATATATTCGAATATGATAAACAAGCACGCATTCAAGCAGAGAAGGTGATAAAATCCTTACACTAAATTTTGCAATAATATGATTTATCTACTTTCAGCCATAGTATTACTAGGCGTTCTCATTGCCATACATGAATTTGGGCATTTTATTGTCGGAAGAATGTGCAAGATTCATATATATCGTTTCTCAATAGGCATGGGTCCAGTTATCTATAAAAGATTAGATAAACACGGAACTGAATTTGCTTTATCTGCTCTTCCATTGGGAGGATATGTAGCATTTCATACTGAGAAAGCTGCTGAACAAGAATTAGACTTGGTGCAGCCTTTAACCCCAGAGCAAAAAGTAAGTACTTTTGAAAGCAGACCAACATGGCAAAGAGCGCTTGTAATGCTGGCCGGTCCTATCGCTAATTTTTTACTAGCTATTGGAATTCTTTCTTTAATTTTTGCAAACTCAGTTGAACGTCAGTTCATCCCCGAAGTATCTGATATCTCATCTACATTTCTCATGAATAACTCGTCCCTTCAAGATGGTGATGTGCTAATCGCTATCAATGAAAAGAAGGTAGCTAGCCTTCAAGATATCAGATTGGAACTTCTTTCGTTGTCTGGAACAACTGGCATAATTGATTTCGTGTTTTCAAGAGATCTCAATAAGTCAGAATTTAAAGTATCTGTCCCAGTAGAAAATTATCTCTCTGATCCGGACCAGCAAAATGCTCCAGAAAACTTTATGGGTTTTAATTTATTAATGAAGTTGCAGCCAACAGTAGGTGCAATTGCAGCAAACTCGCCAGCAAATGCAAATGGGTTAGAAGTAAATGATCGGATACTTGAGGTTGATAGTCAGTTAATTCAGTCATTTGAGGACCTTCAAATCCTTTTAAAAAATTATCAAGGGTCAGCAATCAACTTGAAGGTAGAAAGAGGAAGTCAGATTGTGTTTTTAAATATTCCATTGGGAATTAGAAAAAATACTGATGGTTTGGAAGAAAAATATATAGGAATTATGCCAGGCTTAAAAAGATCTATTTTCGCATCTTTCATGAAAGGAACATATGAAACATATAATTTAAGTGCTAAAACTTTAACTTTTGTTGGCAAAATGATTACAAGAGATTTAGGTACTCAAAATTTAAGCGGCCCAATCGGGATTGTAAAAATGGCAGGGGATACAGCTAATGCGGGATTGCTTCCATTTTTATATTTAATGGCGCTGTTGAGCATAAGCTTGGGTGTATTGAATCTTCTTCCAATACCAGTTTTAGATGGTGGTCAGCTGGTTATGCTTGGTGTGGAGGCCGTAAGAGGATCACCAATGCCAGAGAGAGTAGAAAATTTATTTTTTATGTTTGGTTGGGTTGCAGTTGGGTTTTTGATGATTTTTGCAATTTTTAATGACATCTCTAAATTTTTATAATCCATAAAGATGAAAAAGTTTTTCATATTTTTTTTTATGGCTGCATCTCTTTCAGCATCTGCATTTGAAGACTTTTTAATTACCGACATCAGAATTATTGGCCTTCAAAGGGTTTCAATTGGAAGCATTTTTACAGCTATCCCTGTCAGTGTTGGCGATACCATGAATAAAGAAAAAATATCTGATATTACCAGGGCACTTTTTTCTACTGGCCAGTTCAATGATATTCAAATTGCAAAAGATGGCAATGCTTTAATATTAAGCGTCTTGGAGAGGCCATCTGTTGCCTTGATAGAGCTTGAGGGTAATAAAGCATTGAAATCAGAAGATTTATTGAAAGGCCTTGAAGGTGCAGGTATTTCTCAAGGACAGGTCTATAAACGTTCGACCCTGAATGGAATGAAAAGCGAGCTAGTTCGTCAGTATTCATCTCAAGGAAGATATGGAGCAGGTGTTGAAGTTGAAACCACTGCTATGCCCAGAAACACTATCAATTTAAAAATTATTATTGATGAAGGCGAAAGTGCCTCAATAAAAAAAGTAAATATTATAGGCAATGAAATTTTTTCTGACGACGACTTAAAACAAGGTTTTGAGCTTAAGGAAGGAAAATGGTATGCATTCTTATCAAATAATGATAAGTACTCCAGAGAAAAGCTTGAAGGTGACATAGAAAATTTAGAATCCTATTATCTTGATAGAGGGTATTTAAAATTTTCAATCGAATCCTCTCAAGTTTCTATCTCAAAGAACAAAGAAGATGTATTTATTACATTGAGCCTTAGCGAGGGAGTTCAATATAAGATTAATGATGTTAATGTGATTGGCGACATGCCTTTAAATGAAGATTTGTATCTTCCAATAATGGAAAGTCAAAAAGATCAGATTTATTCCCAAGCCCAGATAACTCAAATTGAGGAGTATTTAGTCAATCTCCTAGGAAATGAGGGTTATACCTTTGCTGAGGTCACAGGTAATCCAGAGATAAATGAAGATGATCAAACTGTCGCACTGCTCTTTGTGGTCCAACCAGGTAATAGAACTTATGCTAGAAAGATTCAGTTCAGTGGCAATTATCTAACAAATGATGAGGTTTTAAGAAGAGAAATGCGCCAATTTGAAGGTGCGTGGGCTTCAGATAATCTCATTGAAGCTTCAAAAGTGCGTCTGGAAAGATTGGGGTTTTTTAAAGAGGTTGCTGTTGAAACAATTCCGGTAGCTGGTTCAGAGGATCAAGTGGATATAGAGTTTTCAGTTGAGGAGGAAAGCACTTCTTCTGTTGGGGGCTCAATTGGCTATAGTGATTTTGGAATGAATCTAGGTCTTAATCTATCAGATAATAATTTCCTTGGTTCTGGCAATCGATTCATTTTGGGGATAAATAAAAGTATTTATCAAGAGTCTTATAATGTTTCCTTCTTTGATCCATATTTCACAATGGATGGAGTAAGTAGGGGTTATAGTCTCTATTTTCGAGAGACTGATTATGGTGAATTTAACGTAGCCAACTACCTTACAAATTCACAAGGCCTAGGAGTTCAATTTGGCTATCCAATTAGTGATACGCAAAGAATTGGGCTCAATTTAAATTTTGATAACACTGATATTGATCCAGGATCATTGCCTTCAAGAGAAATTTCAGATTTCCTAGCTTCTGAAGGAACAATATTTGATGTCTTAAAAGCTCAAGCAGTATGGTCAAGAATTACATTAAATAGGGGTATGTTTCCAACTTACGGCTCCTCAACTGATGTGATGCTGCAAGCAACTATTCCTGGCAGTGATCTTACATATTACAAAACTAATATTCGCCAAAAATTTTATCGGCCAATTGGATTTGCAAATCTAGTCTTCGGTTTTACGGGGGAGCTTGGATACATTGATACATATGGAGATACAAAAAAAACACCATTCTTTGAAAACTTTTATTCTGGAGGACCTAGATCCATAAGAGGTTTTGAATCAAATACACTTGGTCCAAGAGTTACACCGTCACCATGTTATAACTTTAATCCAGAGACGGAAGAATGTCCTCTTCTCATTGACTCGGACTTTGATGGGACGCCGGATACTATTGGACAGAACCCATATCTATATCAGCAGGCCAGAGATCCAATTGGAGGCAACTTCCTTGTTGAGGGTAGCCTGCAAATTATCTTTAAATTACCCATAATTGAAGACCAACGATCTATGCGCTCAGCTTTCTTTTTAGATTTTGGAAATGTCTTTTCAACAGACTGTCAAGATTATCAAATTAATTGTTATGAGCCCTCCGTTGATGAATTGAGATATTCAATTGGCGTAGGAGTAACTTGGATTACTGGATTTGGTCCTATGAGCTTTAGTTTTTCTCAGCCATTTAATGATGGGCCTTTTGATAAAACAGAAGAATTTCAATTTACTATAGGCACTGTCTTTTAGGTTATTAGGTAGTGTTTTTTATCTTAATTGCTATAAAATAAACCAACCATTATAGGGTGAGGGATTAAACATGAAAAAACTACTATTTGTACCATTGCTTATTGCAACAATGCTTGCTTCGTTTCCAGCATTTGCTGTGGAAGGCGTTGCGGTTATTGACATGAGAAATGCTGTCTTAGCAACTCAAGTTGCACAAGACGCATTCAAAGCCTTAGAAGAAGAAACTGAATATGCAGCAAATATTGAACGAGCAACATTGCTCCAAACTGAGCGACAAACTCTAGCTGAGAAACTCCAAAAAGATGCTGAAACTCTTTCTCAAGAAGAAATTACTGACATGCAAAGAGATATTCAAGAAAAAGGTAAAGACATAGAGTTTATTGTCGGAAAGGTGCAAGCAAAACAAAGCGAAACCGCTGACAAGGTATTTAGAGATCTAAATCCATCTCTTCAGAAGATTCTCTCTGAATTAATTGCAGCCAAAGAAGTGAAATTACTTCTTGGTAGAGAAAATGTTTTATTTGCCGATACGGCTCTTGATCTCACAGATGATGTAACATCAATGCTAGACGTCGCTGCAGCCAATGGCGCAGACAACGACTAAGTTTGTCCGGGCCATCGTATAGCCTTAGAGAATTAGCTGAAAAAGTTAAAGGCAAACTAATTGGTGATCCTAAAGTTGCCATTAGATCCATAGCTACAATTCAAAATGCATCCTCAGGATGCATTTCTTTTTTAGCTAACCCAAAATATTTTAAATTTCTTAAAGATTCATCGGCTTCCGCTGTCATTATTAGTCCAGAACTATCCAAACAGCTTGAAACTCCAGGAATCATTGTCGATGATCCATATGCTGCTTACGCAATAATCTCCTCGTTGTTTGCAAAGTACCAAAATCCATATGCTAATAAAACTATTTCTTACTTTATCCATGAAACAGCTGAAGTTCATGATTCTGTTGTAATAGGCCCCAATGTTTATATAGGTCCAGAATGTAAAATAGGTAAAAATTCTATTATTCATGCTAACTCTTCGTTGGTAATGAACGTTGAAATAGGAAAAAATACTATCATTCATTTTAATTCAATCCTCGGTTCTGATGGCTTCGGGTATGCTCCCCAGAGGGATGGATACATCAAAATTGAGCAATTAGGTAAATTGATAGTTGGGGATAATGTAGAGGTTGGAGCAGGATGTTCCATTGACAGAGGCGCAATAGACAATACTGAAATCCACAATGGAGTTAAATTAGACAACCAAGTGCATATAGCGCATAACGTAATTTTAGGTGAGAATTCTGCAATTGCTGCCTCTTGTGCAATAGCAGGCTCAACTATAATAGGTCAAAATCTTCAAATGGGAGGCCTATCTGGAATTCTTGGGCATTTAAAGATTGCTGATAATGTTCTAATTGGTGCTCACACTCTTATTACAAAAAGTATTGCTAAGCCTGGAAATTATGTCGGTATAATGCCAGCACAGCAACATAAAGAATGGGCTAAATCTTCAGTCTTCATCAAGCACAGGAAATCAAAATGAGCTATGAATTTTCAGACATACTCAAAAATCTGCCTCATAGATATCCATTTTTATTTGTTGATAAAATTGTTTCAGTTGAATTGGGTGAGACCATCCATGCGCAAAAGATCGTTTCAATAAATGAAGATTTCTTTAATGGGCATTTTCCTAATAAACCTATCATGCCTGGCGTTTTAATTATCGAGGCTCTTGCTCAAGCTGCTGGCATCCTTGGATTTATGACTATGGGTAAGACTCCTGAGGAGGGAAGTATTTATTATTTTGCTGGCGTTGATAAAGTCAGATTTAAGCATCCGGTAAGTCCTGGTGAAGCAATTGATTTGTTTGCGAACATAAGATCTGAAAAACGAGGTATTTGGAAATTTGATTGCAAGGCTGAAGTAGAAGGAAAAAATGTCTGTGAGGCAACTATACTTTGCGCAGACCGACCTAAGTAATTATGACTAATTCAGTTATTGACCCTAATTCAAAAATTGATCAATCTGTCAAAATTGGTCCATTTTGCGTCATTGGGCCCGATGTTGAAATAGGCCCAGACTGCATTCTGCATTCCCATGTTGTGATCAAAGGACCAACTAAAATTAAGGAAGGAAATATTTTCTATCAATTTTCTACCATTGGCGAGGATACTCCTGATAAAAAATATGGTGGTGAAGCAACTACCTTAGAGATTGGTAAAAATAATATCTTTCGAGAGGGTGTTACAGTTCATCGCGGTACTATTCAAGATAAGTCTAGAACAGTTATAGGAGATGAAAATTTGTTTATGGCTTACTCACATATTGCTCATGATTGTGTGGTCGGCAATCAAAATGTATTTGCAAATACTGCTGGTTTAGCTGGCCATGTCACAGTCGGAAACAATGTGACTTTGGGTGCTGTTACTCTAGTTCATCAGTTTTGCTCCTTGGGAGATTATTCTTTCACAGGATTAAATACGTTAATTACTATGGATGTGCCGGCATTTGTAAAAGTTGCTGCTAATCCAGCGAGGCCAATAGGCCTTAATACAGTTGGAATGCAACGAAATAATTTTGACAATGATTCGGTTAATTTAGTTAAAAAAGCCTATAGAATTATTTATAGAAAAGGTTACTCTCTCGATGATGCAATCAAACATTTGTACTCATTAAATAAAGATAATAATCCAGCACTTACAATTTTTATTGCCTCAGTTGAAAAATCTGAAAGAGGCTTACTTCGATAGGTGTCACAAAAGAAGATAAAAGTAGGCATTATTGCTGCCGAGCACTCTGGCGATAGGCTGGGTTCAAAGCTTATCAAATCATTAGAAAATATTTTTGAAGTTGAGCTTTATGGTCTAGGTGGACCTGAGGTTAATGCTAATACTATAACTTCGCCTCCAGACATTGATTATCAAGATCTGCATGTTATGGGCCTGATTGATCCATTAATTAATCTTCCAAATATCCTGTCGATTAGAAAAAAGCTATTAAACCTTTTTGTTTCTATGGAAATCGATATTTTTATTGGTGTTGACTCACCTGATTTCAATATGTTTTTCCACAAAAAACTCAAACAAAAGAATGTTAAGACAATTCAAGTAGTAAGTCCCTCAGTATGGGGATGGAGAGAAAATAGAATTAAATCTATTCAAGCTTATGTGGATTTAACAATGTGCTTATTTAAGTTTGAATGCAATTTTTATGCTAAAAAAAATATGCAGAGCTTTTTCTTAGGGCATCCATTTAGCCAATTAAGCCAAAAAAGCAGTGAAGAGCTAATTTTAAAACACAGCTTAGATGCATCAAAGGATTTTATTAGTATCTTGCCAGGAAGTAGAGCAAGCGAAATTTCTCAATTGATGCCAGTTTATGTTGCGGCAGCAAAAAAACTTTATAGTTTAAATTCAAATAGATACTTTTTAATACCAGCTGCAAATACAAAATTAGCTGAGATGATTCAATCAACAAAAGGCATTAATGAAATTCCTCACCAACTATCTATTGATTCAGCTCAGGATTATCTTGCCTTATCCTCTATTTCAATTGTCACCTCTGGGACAGCATCATTAGAAGCAGCAGTTTTGGGCTCAGTTCCTATTATTTGTTATAAAACTAATAAGGTAAATTATGCGATTTTGAGCAGATTGGTTAGGACTCCATATGTTGGGCTGCCAAATTTGCTGCTGCAGGAACATATTTTTCCTGAATTGATTCAAAATGATTTATCGCCAGACTCAATTGTAAATAGTTTTTCTAAAATAGTATCTAAACCTGAACAATATCAATCTTGTCTCCCAGATATCAAGAATTCTATTCGTGGAGAAGGTTTTGAAGTTGCTGCCAATGTAATTAATGACTTACTGTGATTATTGCTGGAGTTGATGAAGTTGGAAGAGGCTGTTTAGCTGGTCCTGTTACAGCGGCAGCTGTCATTTTAAAGAATCCTATATTAGGTTTAAGAGATTCAAAGGAAATCTCTCCTTCTAAGAGGGAGACGTTATCTCAAACAATCATAGCGCAATCTCTTTATAGTTTTGCCAGTATCTCAAATGATAAAATTGACGAGATAAATATTCATCAAGCATCATTGCTTGCTATGCAAAAAGCTATAATGAATTTACCCATTACACCAGATTTGGTTTATGTTGATGGTAAATTTACTCCAAATATTGAGGTAAATTGTAAGGCAGTAGTCGGGGGTGATAAGCTAATTCCAGAAATTTCAGCAGCCTCAATTATTGCAAAAGTACATAGAGATGATTTTATGAAAGAGTTAGATAAAAAATACCCAATTTATGATTTTGCAAAAAACAAGGGTTATGGAACTGCCTATCACCTAACCGCTCTAAAAGAATCTGGCTATTCATCCTTTCACCGTAAGTCATTTAAAGGGGTCATTGTTTAATTTTATGGAAACTTCTTTTATTCATCTTAGAGTTTCCTCAGAATTCAGTATCTCTAGGGGGTTACTGAGAATCAATGAGATCATTGAAAATGCACAGAAGCTTAATATGCCAGCAGTCGCCCTCACTGATTTAAATAATATGTTTGGCATGGTTAAATTCTTCAAGAAGGCAGAAGCAGAAGGGATTAAACCTCTTGCAGGGACAACTCTTAATTTAAAAGCACATTCTGGAGAATTCGGTGAGATTCTTTGCCTTGCAAAAAATAATGATGGATTAAAGTCTTTGATGGGGATTATCTCAAAGTCTCAACTCCAGCAAGAAAATGGTTATATTTCTGTAACTTTCGAGGATTTAAGTAGCTGTACAGGGAATATTGTCGTTATTGCAGGCGGCCCCTCATCGACTATTTTCAATCTAGCTAAACTGAAGAAAAATCAAGATTTAAAAGCTGAATTACTCTCTTTTAAAGAGACTTTTGGAGATGATTTTTGTATTGAGCTTCAAAGAGTGGGTAGAAGCTTTGAGGAAGAATTTATTCAATGTATATTGCCATTAGCATCTGAATTTAGCATTCCGGTTGTCGTATCCAATGACATAATGTTCTCTCGCAAAGAAGATTTTGACATTCATGAGACGAAAGTATGTATCAATACTGGTAAAACATTGAATGATTCAAATCGAGAGAGGCTTTTTAGCCCCGAGCAATTTTTTAAATCTACAAAGGATATATCTAACTTATTTAGTGATTGTGACCCTGATACTTTAATTAATAATACTCTAGCTATTGCACAAAAATGCAATGTAACGCTCACAACAGACAAATATTTTTTGCCAGAATATCCAGTTCCTAAAGATCATGATTTTAATTCTTTTTTATCGGAGCTTTCTAAAACACAGCTGGATAAAATTATTACATCTTACTCAGAAGATGAAAAAGCACTTTATTTAAAACGTTTGGATTATGAGTTAGCTCAAATCCATGCAACTGGATTCTCTAGTTATTTTTTAATCGTTGCAGATTTTATTCAATGGTCCAAAGATAATGATGTTCCAGTTGGTCCAGGGAGGGGATCAGGGGCTGGTTCTTTGGTTGCATATGCTCTTGGTATTACAGCTCTAGATCCTATTGAACATAATCTTCTATTTGAAAGATTCATTAATCCTGAAAGAATATCGATGCCAGATTTTGATATTGATTTTTGCATGGATAAAAGAGATATGGTTATTGATTATGTAGGACAGAAATATGGGAAATCTGCTGTATCTCAGATTGCAACATTCGGTACCATGGCTGCAAGAGCAGTGGTTAGAGATGTGGCTAGAGCTTTAGGCAAACCTTATGCTTTGGGTGACCGAATTTCAAAGATGATTCCATTCATTCCAGGTATGACTCTAGAAAAAGCTATCAATTCTCAGCCTCTATTTAAGAGAATGATTCAGGAGGAAGAAGAGGTTTCTGAGATCATGGATTTAGCATACAAACTTGAAGGAATCGCGAGGAATGTGGGTAAGCATGCAGGAGGAATAGTAATAGCTCCTGGATCGATAGCAGATTTTTGTCCTACTTACTTTGATCCTCAGTCTGACTCACTGATGACTCAGTTTGATAAAGATGATGTGGAGACTATTGGATTGGTTAAATTTGACTTTCTGGGGTTAAGAACTCTTACAGTAATAGATCGAGCCGTAAAAACCATTAATCAATCTCTAACTGAAAAAAAGGAGAAAATTTTAGATCTCAATTCATTAACACTAGATGATCCTAAGGTTTTTGAGTTACTAGCCTCAGGAAGAACTACAGCAGTATTCCAACTAGAGTCAACGGGTATGAGAGAGTTGATTCGAAGATTGAAGCCAACTAAATTTGAAGAGATAGTTGCTTTGCTTGCTTTATATAGGCCTGGTCCTTTGGAATCAGGCATGCATGATGAATTTGTTGATAGAAAGCATGGAAAGAGTAATGTAACTTTTCCGCATGAATTGCTTGCACCAGTATTATCAGAGACCTATGGAGTAATTTTGTATCAAGAGCAGGTTATGCAAGCTGCGCAGGTTTTAGCGGGTTATTCTCTTGGCCAGGCCGATATTTTACGCAGAGCGATGGGCAAGAAGAAAGTTGAAGAGATGGAGCAACAAAGGCAAATATTTGTCGATGGCTGCTCTCAAAATGATATTAAAAAGGCCACTGCTGAGAAAATATTTGATCTTATTGAAAAATTTGCAGGCTATGGATTTAATAAATCTCATTCTGCAGCCTATGCAATGATTTCTTATCAAACTGCATATCTAAAGACATATTTTCCTGAACATTTTATGGCAGCTGTTTTATCAACTGAGCTAGGTAATACCGACAAGATTAATACTCTTATTAATGAATGCAAGGAGATGAAAATAAAAGTATTAACTCCTGATATCAAAACTAGCAATAAGCATTTTAATGTTAATGCAGATCTCCATATCAAATATGGATTAGGCGCAATTAAGGGAGTGGCAGATTCTTTTATAGATCATGTGATTGAAGTAAGAAAAAATAGTTCTTTTAAAGATCTTTTTGATCTTACAAAAAAAGTAAATATTCGATTGGGAGGTAAAAAATCTATTGAAGCTTTGACTAAAGCTGGGGCATTTGATCAATTAGCTCCATCAAGATCTATAGCATTGGCATGTATGGAAGACATGTTAAGAGAGGGCCAGAAAAACAGCGCACAAATGGCTGGAACATCCGATCTTTTTGCTTCAATGGAAGAAACATTTGATCCATATGAAAAATATGTCAATGTAAAAGATTTATCAAAAGAGGATTTGCTCAATCATGAGAAGGACGCACTTGGATATTACTTTTCTGGCCATCCAGTAATTGCAATCGAGGGCATGGTTGAGAATCTAAGATCACATACGATAAGTCAAGTAACGGACGATATTAACAGAGTCAAGATAGTTGGCTTGCTAAATTCATATAGACAAATCAGAGATCGTTCAAACAAACAAATTGCTTTTATTAGTTTTGATGATGGAACTGGTGCCATGGAAGGAACAATTAGTACGGATGTTTTAGAGAAGCATCATTTATTGTTGAAAGCAAACTCAATTCTTATTTTTGCAGGCTCAGTGGAAATTGATGATTATAAATCTAAGGAATTAAATCGGAGAATGTACAAGATGAAAGTAGGGTCAGTGACTTCACTGGAATCACAAATGAGTCAAGGCAATAAATCCATCATGATAGATGTAAGAAATCATCCAAATGATTTCATTCAATCCAATATGACAAGTTTAAAAAATTTGAATGGAGATTTCTGGAAGCACGGAAACTGCAAAATACATTTAAAAATTCTTCATGAGGACTCAGAGGCTATAATAGAGCTTGGGGAAGAATTTAAACTTATGCCTTCGTCTGAAAATATCAAAATACTTAAGGATATGTTCGGCGATGAGGCAATTAAATTAATTACATGAGCATTAATATTTTAGAGTTCGAAAAACCAATAGCAGAAGTTGCTGAGAAGATAGAAGCTTTGCAACTGGCCGCTTCAGATAATCCAGAGCTTTTACCTCAGATAGATAAGTTAAAATCTCAACAAGCAGCATTAACAAAGAAAATTTATTCTAAGTTATCTACATGGCAAAAAGTTCAGGTTGCAAGACACCCAAGTAGACCGCATACACTGGATTTTATTGAAAGAATATTTGATGAGTTTGAGGAGCTTCATGGTGATCGGCAATTCGCTGACGACGCCTCATTGGTTGGAGGTATTGCAAAATTAGAAGGCATGCCTGTAATGATTATTGGGCACGAAAAAGGACGAGACACCGATGAAAAAGTGAAGAGAAACTTTGGGATGCCTCAACCAGAGGGTTACAGAAAAGCTAAACGCTTGATGCGCCTCGCTGAACGATTTAATATGCCGGTCATTACATTTATTGACACTGCAGGAGCGTATCCTGGTGTAGAGGGCGAAGAAAGAGGGCAGAGTGAAGCAATTGCAAGAAATCTTGCCACTATGTCTAGTCTTAAAACAAAAATTTTAGTTGTAGTTTCAGGCGAAGGAGGCTCTGGAGGAGCCTTGGCACTTGGTGTAGGTGATCATATTGCTATTTTAGAATATGGAACTTACTCAGTAGCATCTCCAGAAGCATGTGCTTCAATAGTTTGGAGAGAATCAGATAAGGCTCCTGAAGCTGCCGAAGCTATGAAAGTTGGAGCAAACGACCTAAAAAAAATTGGCATTGTTGATGAGATTATTGATGAGCCAATTGGAGGAGCCCATCAAGACTATGACATGGTTTCAGCAAACATCAAATCATCTTTATTGACGAATATCGCAGAGCTATCTAAATTTTCTCAAGAGGAGTTACTTCAAAGACGCTATCAACGCTTGCTTAAAATTGGTGCCTGATTTTGTTTGATCCCAAAGCCTTCCTTGATTTAGTCGATCCTAATCAAAATATTATTGTGGCCTTCAGCGGTGGTGGAGATTCTTCTGCACTTTTGCATTTTTGTTATGAGCTTCAGCAGAAAAAACTTTTGCATGGCAGCCTCTCTGCAATCCACGTAAACCATTCATTGCATAAAGCCTCAAATGAATGGGAAGATCACTGCAAAATATTTTGTCAGGAAAGAAATATTCCTTTTGAGAGTCATGTTGTCAATATAAATAAAAAAAAATCAGGTCTTGAGTCAGCTGCAAGAAATGCTAGATATAAAATTTTTAACGACTCGCTTCAATTCAATGACCAATTATTGATGGCCCATCACGCAGATGATGTGGCCGAAACAATTTTATTTAGACTTTTTCGAGGCACAGGAATAGATGGCCTGCAAGGGCCAATGAAAAAACGCATATTGGGAGAGGGAGTGCTTTTAAGACCTTGGCTTGGCTATGCCAAATCTGATCTCATCCAATACTTATCAACTAAAAATATAGAATTTATCTCTGACGATACTAATTTTGAAGATAATCAGGATCGTAACTTTATTCGAAATGAAGTGCTTAAGATGGCTTCAAATCGTTGGCCTAAAGCAAGCATGCAAATTCAACAAACAGCTGAGCTAGTTTCAAAGCATAAAAAAGCCCATGATTTTTTACTTGATCAGCAATTTGGAGAAAATATTAGAGGCCTTAAATTACATAGAAAATTCTTACTTGATCTCGAGGAAGATACTTGTATAGAAGTAATTAGATATTGGATAAAAATTAATAATATGGCCATGCCAAATAAAAGAATAATCAGTGAAATTTTAAAAGCATTTATTTATTCTAATCCTAGCCCAAAAACAAAGGTGAATTGGTCAAGAGCAGATAATGATCAAAAGAATGCTTTTTTAACTTTTTATGATGGTGATTTGATCTTAAATGAGAAATAATCAATTAATTCGGAGAGAAATATGAGTTATGAAACTATAAGTTTAGACGTTGAAAATAGGGTGGCTACTATTACGATTAATCGTCCAAAAATGATGAATGCATTTAATGAACAGCTTGTTTGGGATATGGGAGAGGCAACTGAAAAAGTAAAAAATGATTCTCAAATCAGGGTGTTGGTAATAACTGGAGAGGGTAGAGGCTTTTCTGCTGGTGCTGACTTAACTGAGAGAGATGCATCCTGGTCAGATACCAAGGATGCTTTATTGAGAGGCTATCATCCTTTTTTAAAGAATATAATTGAAATGCCTAAACCAGTGATTGGTTCAATAAATGGCGCTGCTGCTGGCATTGGGGCTGCATTGGCTATGGCGTGTGATTTAAGAATAATGGCCAAAGATGCATATATCATGTCTGTTTTTAGCAATATCGCATTGGTGCCTGATGGTGGACTTAGTTTTCTCTTAACAAGAGCCATTGGTTATGCTCGAGCTTTAGAATATGCAATTGAAGCAAAGAAAATATCTTCTACTGATTGTTTGAGCATGGGTATTGCTAACAAAGTAGTGGAATTAGATGAGCTAACTAGTGAAACTAAAAAATGGGCTGAGCATCTGTCCAAGAGATCACCACAAGCTTTATCATTAACTAAAAAATTGATGAATGATTCGTTAACCCAGTCTTATGATGAAACTTTTAATGCAGAAGCCGAAGCGCAAAATAATATTTTTGGCTCCGCAGAAAACATGGAAGGGGTTACAGCTTTCTTAGAAAAGCGTCAGCCTGACTTTAAGTAATTAGTTTATTGAGTCCAGCCACAATGGCTTGAAAAGAGGCCTTTACAGTATTGCCATCAATACCAGCACCCCACTCATTTTGACCTTCTTGAGTTAATTCAATGTATGCAGCAGCTTTAGCATCAGCACCTGAGGTAACAGAATGTTGATGATAGTCAGAGACGGTAATTGATGTTGCGAAATGATGATTGACCGCAGATACAAAAGCCTCAATAGGACCTCCGCCAACTCCAGCAAGAGTGACTTCATCCTTTTGATCTTTTAATGTAATTTCTACTTTATCGGATGTATTCCCCTCAGAATCTTCTGTTGACGATAAAGCATAATTAATTAATTTAAGTTTGCCTTCAGTAGCTATGTAGTTTTTTTCAAAAACTTTCCATATATCTCGAGACATCACTTCTTTTCCAGTTTCGTCAGCAACCTTTTGGACTTTTTCGCTTAGATTGATTTGCAGCCTTCTAGGTAGAGATACACCATGATCCTTTTCAAGAATAAATGCTATTCCGCCTTTGCCTGATTGTGAATTGATTCTTACAACTGCCTCATATGATCTACCGAGATCTGCTGGATCAATAGGCAGATAGGGTACTTCCCACTCTGGGTTGTTTGACTTCTCTAGAGCGTTAAGACCTTTTTTAATCGCATCTTGATGAGACCCAGAAAAGGCAGTGAAAACAAGATCTCCCGCATACGGATGTCTTGGATGAACTGGAAGTTGATTGCAGTACTCAACTTCTCTAATCACTGAATTAATATCAGAAAAATCAAGCTCTGGATCTATTCCCTGAGTTAACAGATTGAGTGCAATGGTAACAATATCAACATTACCAGTTCTCTCTCCATTTCCAAATAAGGTTCCTTCCACTCTATCAGCGCCAGCCATTAGGCCAAACTCAGAGGCTGCAACTGCTGTT
>JBJLIA010000049.1:0-33097 GCA_045564035.1 Gammaproteobacteria bacterium
CAGTTAGATTAAGACGACAAATTCCCTATACGCTTGCGGCTGAGGCCTTGTTAACTGGCAGAAGAATTTCTTCTGAGGAAGCTTTAAGATTTGGTTTGATTGGTCATGTAGTTGAAGATGGCAGCGCTCTAGATAAAGCTATGGAGATTGCTGAAACTGTAAGCGCAAATGCTCCTTTATCCATTCAAGCAATCGTAAAGTCTTTACGAGAAATAGATGAGAGCTATTTAGAGTCTGAAGCTTTAGAAAAAGAGCTAGAAATTGGACAACCAATTTTTTCTACAGAAGACATGATGGAGGGGCTGACGGCTTTTGCTGAAAAAAGAAAGCCTAACTTTAAAGGGAAGTGAGTAAACTTTTAGTCGAAACCGTTGAGGGTGTTCGCACTCTGACTTTCAATCGTCCGGATACAAGAAATGCATTTGATGCTGAGCTATGGGGCCTTTTTCGGGATGAATTAAATTCTGCCAGCGATGATCCAAGCATTTTTTCAGTCATTGTTACTGGATCCTCTAATACATTTTCATCAGGCGTTGATTTAAGCAGCATGATGGGAGACGGAGGCAATGAGTATGAAGAACCATTTGAAACATGCATCGATGCTTTAATTAATTTTAAGAAGCCATTAATTGGAGCAGTTGAAGGTGCAGCTGTTGGAGGAGGGGCAACCATTCTACTTCACTTTGATGCTGTCTTTATATCACCAGGCGCAAAGATCAAGTATCCTTTTTCTGATCTTGGTTTAGCTCCTGAAGTAGGTAGTTCTTTTTTACTATTTCAGTCATTGGGATATCAGAAGGCTGCGCAACTTCTTTTTGAGTCACATCCTATAGATGGCATCAAATATTTTGAAATTGGATTAGCTAAATATGTAGGCGAGGATTTTTTGTATGAAGCCAATAAATATGCTCATGCCCTAAAAGAGCAATCACTTAGCTCTATTATTGAAACAAAAGCTATCTTAAAATCTTTTATGCGCTCAGATCTAGCGCAAGCACGATCTATGGAAACAAAAGCTATGAAAAAGTTATTTGGATCCGAAGATAATTTAAGAGCAGTAGAAAAATTTTTTGCTCGAAAAAAATAACACATTATGTCCTTTGAAAGAATCCAAATTTTCTTAGAAACCAATCCTGAATATGGGTGGATCCTTGTTTTTCTTTTTGGTTTTATGGAGTCAATGATAATTACTGGAAGTTTTATGCCCAGCGCTATACTTTTTTCTCTGTGTATTTATCTCTATAACATTGAATTATTAACTCTACCCTGGATATGTGGCATAGCTTTCCTTGGTTCACATGTTGGAGATGTTTGTGGTTTTTTAGTTGGAAAGTCTGTTGGCCCAACTCTTCTAAATTCAAAGTTCATTCAAAAACGACAAAAAGCAATTACTAAAACCCAAGATTTTTTAGAACGTTTTGGTCCATATACAGTTTTGGTGGGTAGATTTATTCCTGCAATTCGTCCCCTAGTCCCATTTTTGCTTGGAATTACTGATTTGCGTTTAAAAAGGTTTTATTTAGCTGATGTCATTGCTTGTTCTTGCTGGGCTCTTGCTTTAGCCTTGCTTGTGGTATCGGTTGGCTCTATATTTAAATAATTATGGTTACATTATTAATATTATTCTTAGCTATTATTGCGCTTTTATTTTTGGTGCAACAATTATTAAAAAATTCTCCTAAAGGGAAATTTTTAAAATCTATCAGAGACTTGCTGCTTATTATTTTAGCTCTAGGTATTTCTATGGGAGTCTTTTATGTTGGCTTTAGGTTGATGAGATTTTTAATATAAGTTGATGGATACTCTTTTTACTAAAATTATTAACAAAGAGATTCCGGCAGAGATTATCTTTGAAGATGATTTATCGCTTGTATTCAAAGATATCAATCCTCAAGCACCGACTCATTTATTAATTATTCCTAAAAAACCTATTCCTAAACTCTCCGATGCAACTGAGGCGGATAAAGAACTGCTTGGTCACCTGATGTGGGTCGCTGGAGAGGTAGCACGAGATTTGGGCTTGGATGAAACTTTTAGACTTATTACAAACAATGGGGCTAAAGCTGGACAAAGTGTTTTTCACCTTCACTTGCATCTCATGAGCGGTAGACCGCTTTCATGGCCCCCAGGCTAACCAATGGATATTGAAGAAAGGTTAGATCGATTAGAGTCTCTTGATGAGATTCGCCAGCTTGCAGCTAAATACTCTGTCACATTAGATATGCGTGATCTAGATATGCATGTAAATTTATTTGTCCCTGATGTAAAAGTTGGAAAAGAAGAGATTGGTCGTCAAGCTTTAAAAACATGGGCTGATGCAACATTTAGAGATCAATTCACAGGTACATCTCATCACATTGGAAATCATATCATTGACTTTGAATCACCTAATTCGGCCATTGGTTTAGTTTATTCTAAAAATGAACATGAAACTGAAACTGAATGGGTCATCATGCAAATGCTATATTGGGATACCTATAATAGAGTTGATGGAAGATGGCTTTTTAAAAAAAGACTTCCAATGTATTGGTATGCAACTGATTTAAATAATCCCCCCCTTGGCGATCAAAAGATGCGTTGGCCAGGGCAGGATAATTATGAAGGATTTTTTCACGACCTCTTTCCATCTTGGAAAGAGTTTTGGAGTAGCGAATATATCCGCAACAATGATGTTACAGAACCTGTCGAGGCTCACTCTTTCTTAAAAGCTTTGCGTCGCGGTTCAAAGCCTGGAAAGTTAAGGGTTAAATAATTAAATAAGCTACAATGCCTAGTAAAAAAACCAGTCCACCTATGCCTAAAACAAACAGCCCTATGTTTTTTATCGTTTGCGTATCTTCATTCATTCTTTCAGTATAACCACCTAGTATTTCTATAATCAAGAATGAACTCAGAAACAAGATTAACTTTTCCGCTTGATGTGGTTCCTCAGTCAGGAACTTTGCATGCAATCAATGAGCATGTGCGCTGGATAAGGATGCCTCTACCCATGTCTTTAAATCATATTAATTTGTGGGGCTTAGGCTCAAAAGACAATTTAACTTTAGTCGATACAGGCATGCATCTTGATGATACTAAGAATGCTTGGCTTCATTTAATTGATCAAGAGCAACTGAGTATTAAAAATGTTGTTGTAACACATATGCATCCTGATCATATTGGTATGGCAGGTTGGTTTGTTAAAAAATTCAATACTACATTTAGTATGAGTAGAACCGATTATCTTCAGTGTCGAATGTTGTCAGCTGATACTGGTGAAAACGTTCCACATGATGCGATAGATTTTTATACCCAAGCTGGTATGACAGAAGCGCAGATTAAATCCTTTACCGAAAGATTTGGTTTCTTTGGATCTATCATTCATCCCTTACCTCAATCATATAATCGATTAAAAGAGGATGATGTCATTCACATCAATGGTATCGATTGGGTTGCTATAGAGGGCCGTGGTCACACAATGGAGCACTTATGTTTCTTTTCTAAAGAATTAAATATGTTTATAAGCGGCGACCAATTGCTTCCTACTATAAGTTCTCATGTTGGAACTTTTCCTACAGAGCCTGATGCAAATCCAGTCGAAGACTGGATCTTTTCTTGTCACAAGCTGATTGAAAAATTACCTGAAGATGTATTGGTTTTACCAGCGCATGGCAGACCATTTATCGGCGCCCACAAAAGGCTAAATGCTCTTATCAATCATCATGAACAGTCATTAGAAAAACTTCATGCTGTCTTAGCCACTCCAAAGAGGGCAGTTGATGTTTTTGATGTGTTATTTAAAAGAGAGATAGATGACACCAATTTAATTATGGCTACTGGAGAATCTTTAGGTCATTTGAATTGCTTACTCTATCGAGGTTTGATTAAAAAATCTTTTGATAATAATCAATGTTGGTATGAGCAAAGTTAAACTTTCGGCAGAAGCTAAAGCGTGGATTCTTTACGATGGGGGAAATTCTGCATTTGCGACCACTGTAATTGCTGCCTTTTTCCCAATATTTTTTAATGACTTCTGGGCTTCAGGGCTTGAGGCTGAGGTAAAAACTGCATATCTTGGCTGGGGCTTAACGATCTCTAATTTAGTGCTCTTGTTTACATCACCATTTATTGGTGCTCTTACAGATGTTTCCAGGACAACAAAAATTCTATTTACTGGGTTTGGTGCAATATCTATTATTTCAGTTGCGGTCTTATATTTTATTCCAGCAGGCTCATGGCTTCAGGCTTTGATATTTTTTGGCATCGCTAATTATTGCTTTGCAGCTGGTAATACTTTGTACGATAAGATGTTGGTACAAGTTGCTGATGAAAGTAATATTGCCAGAATATCTAGTTACGGATTCGCATTTGGTTATTTAGGCGGAGGCTTACTTTTCCTTATCAATGCAGCCATGACAATTAAACCAGAGTTTTTTGGACTATCTAGCGTTGCTGATGCTGTTAGATGGTCTTTTTTAAGCGTCTCAGTTTGGTGGACTTTATTTCTAATTCCTATCTTATTGAAAATTCAGGATAGAGGAACAAATTTACCTGGATCTCATTTCAAACTAGCTTATACAAAAGTATTTAATACCCTGAGAACAGTCTCAGCAAAGAAAAATGTTTTTATTTTCTTATTAGCTTTCTTTTTGTATATTGATGGCGTTCATACAATTATGGCAATGGCTGCTGATTTTGCACTGAACCTAGGCTTGCCAAGTAGCGATATAATTATCGCGCTTATTTTGGTGCAATTTGTTGCCTTTCCAACGACTTTAATGTGGTCTAAGTTCGCTTATAGGTTTGGTGATAAAAATACTTTACTCTTTACCATCTCTCTATACCTCATTGTAATTGCATACTCAGCATTTCTTTCAAATGCTATCGAGTTCTATATTCTTGCTTCAATGGTTGGAGCCATTCAAGGCGGCATTCAATCAATCTCAAGAAGCTATTATGCGACCTTGATACCTCAAGATGAATCTGGTGAATACTTTGGATTTTATAATATGTTTGGTCGCGCTGGAGCATTTATGGGCCCAGCCTTGGTAGCAATTTTTGTTACTTTTTTTCAGGATACGAGATATGGCTTGATACCAATTGCTGCACTGTTTATCATGGGCGCCATAATTCTTTTAAAGGTTAAAACTACCCATGAATCTATTCAGTCGTAACTCAATAATTTTATATAGTTTGCTGGGTTTAGTTAGTTTATTTTTAGCAGGCTTCATAAGAAATGTTTTGCAGTTTGATGCTTGGAAAGAAGTGCTGATCACATCATGTATTATTATCCCAATGTATATTTTTGCAAGAAAAATTTTTTCAAAATTTCTTCAAAATTAATGGAAAATTTATCTCAAGTTTTACAAAAGCACTCACCAAAATTGAGAGATAAAAAAGAAGAAGAAACCACCCCTGAATATCTCAATTACATTAACCAAATGGTTAATGAGACTCATGAGAGCATTCTTCAACTTAGCCCTTTTAATAAAATAGCAGAGATTTTCAAAACAACAGAACCTCTTTCTTTAAAAGAGATTAAAGAGATCTTTGATGAAGTGAAGAGATGCAATTCTTCGCAATCAGATAAATTTTAAATTTTATTCCTGATTAATTTTTTAGGTGTATGATTTAATCTATGAATTGGTACAGAATTAAAACATCTTTTATTGGTATAAAGAGACTTATCACTCTATCCAAAGAAGATAAACAAGCTTGCATTGACGCATATAAATTCTTTCAAAGCATGCAAGCTGGAGCAAAAACTAAAACAGAAGATGAAACTAAAGCTGTAGCAGCTTACTACAAGGTTTTAAATAATATGCTTTCAGTTTTTGATTTAGAAAAACTTTATATACCGCCTCAACTGGACGATTCATTGGGACTTTATGGCAACCAATTGCTTTGCGAGCAGGCTCTCTTGGGTGAGTTAAGTCTTATTAATCCATCATCATCTCATCTGTTAGATATGGGTTGCGGAAGAGGGAGAATTGCTCACTATTTTGCGTCGCTGACAGGGGGGGAAGTGTCAGGTTATAACATTGATCCAAATCAAATAGAAAATGCGGAGAATTGGGCTCAAGAAACCAGCATGACCGATCGACTGCATTTTAAAGTTGGCGATCATCACAAGCCTTTAGATTATGATTCCGAAAGTTTTGATGGCTGCTTTTCATTTCAAGCAGTTTGGCCTTTCTTTAAAAAAGAAGAGTTAGACAGTTGTGCTCAAGAGATGTATAGAGTGTTAAAGCCTGGTTCAAGATACGCTTGCTCAGAATATTTGCTTTCTCCATATTTTGATTGGGAGAATGAAGAGCATGTCGGCTTACATCAAACATATCTTCCTACACTTGCTGCTACTCAGTCCATGTATCCAGCAGATGTTTGTAAGGCTTTGGAAAGAGCAGGATTTAAAATCCTTTTATCAGCTCCATCTAAAAGTCCTGCTTGGCCTATATGTGAGCAAAAAAGAAACTTAATTTGGAAGGTGAGGAAAGTTGTAAGATTTTTTCAAAGGATTAAGTTAATTCCAGTATGGGTTGAAGAATCCTTAGATTTATTGCAAACGGGCGGTCAGTCATGGACTGATGCTGAAAAATCTAAGATTGCCGACTTGAATTGGAGAATTGTTGCTGAGAAGCCAGCAACTAAGTCTTAGATAAAATATCTTTTAGAAGTTTTGGTCTATCAGTAATAATTCCATCAACTCCCAGATTAATTAATTTTTTCATTGTATGTGCATCATTGATTGTCCAAACATGAATTTTTAAACCCATGCTTTGAACAAATGTGATAAATCTCTTCGTTACAAGTTTTATGCCGTATTGACGCATTGGAATTTGTAAACAGTCACCTTGAACTTTCTTTGTATAGAGGCCATAGCTGGACAATAGAAGTTTTAAGATTTCTTTGGGTCCCATTGAAAGGCATGTTTCCGGAAAATGATCTTTCACTAGCTTCAGTCTTTTGCTGCTAAAGCTTGCAATGCAAATTCTGTTAAATGCATCTAAGTTTTTTATGATTTGCATGGCTGGCAAAGCCACCTCATCCGTTTTTACATCAATTTGAAAAAAGGTATTAGGAAATTTTTTTAATGCTGTTTCTAATTTAGGGATTTGATAAGATTCAAATAACCGCAATTGACTGATTTCTTCACTATGAAGAGAGCTGAAGATTATGTCTTTTCCTAGGAGCCTGCTCAGATCATCGTCATGGAAAATAAAAGGTATTCCATCAGCGGATAATTGCACATCTGTTTCAATGTAGGCACAACCCAGATCGATTGCATACTGAAATGACTCAAGGGTATTTTCAGCAGCTTCAATACTTCCTCCTCTGTGTGCAGAAATAGAAATACCTGGATGCTGCAGATATGGATGAACAGACATTTTATTATTGTACTTAGATTGGTGTAAAATCACTAAAGTCTATTTAAAAGTTTTAGATTAAAATATTAATAAATATGAGAGAGCAAGATATCTTAATGCAAGAGGGAATGAGCCTGCTATATAGCGGTATGGTTGTTGTCTTTAGCTTTCTGCTGTTGCTTATCATTTCAGTCAATCTATTAAGAATTGTCTTTTCATCTGAAGCGCAGGGAATCGAGCTAACTGCGCCTAAAAATCCTAAAAATGATGTGCATCAAAAAATTATTAAAGAAGTTTTTGAAGGAATTAGATCATGAGTGAATCTAAGAAAATTGGAGTCACAGAGGTTGTTTTAAGGGATGCTCATCAGTCACTGTTGGCAACTAGATTTAGATATCATGATATGGAGGCAGCTTTAAAAAACCTTGATGATGTTGGTTTTTGGTCAGTCGAGTCTTGGGGCGGTGCAATCTTTGATTCATGCATCAGATATTTAGGTGAAGATCCATGGGAAAGAATTAGAAAAATTAAATCTATGATGCCGAAGACTCCTCAGCAAATGCTTTTAAGGGGACAAAATCTGTTGGGCTATAAACATTATGCAGACGATGTTGTAAACAAATTCGTAGACTGCTCTAAAGAAAATGGAGTTGATGTTTTTAGGGTATTTGATGCTTTAAATGATCCAAGGAATATGCATCAGGCCTTACAGGCAGTTATTGCTGCTGAAGGTCATGCGCAAGGAACAATTTCATATACAACCAGCCCTGTTCATACAATAGATTTATGGGTTGATCTGGCAAAAAATATTCAAGATATGGGTGCCCATTCTTTAGCTATTAAGGATATGGCTGGATTACTCAAGCCCTATGTGGCGTTTGAATTAGTCTCCAGGCTTAAAGATGAGCTTGAAATTCCAATTCACATGCATTGCCATGCAACCACAGGCATGTCAGTTGCGACAGGCGTTAAAGCAATTGAAGCTGGATTAGATAATATTGATACTTCAGTTTCTTCAATGAGCATGACATATGGTCACACACCCACCGAAACATTAATCAGTATCCTTGATGGAACTAATAGACAAACTGGCCTAGATATAGAAAAACTAACTCCAATTGCTGAACACTTTCAAAAAGTAAGAAAAAAATATAAGAAGTTCGAAGGTTCACTAAGAGGAGTTGATGCTCGGATTTTAGCCTCACAAGTTCCAGGGGGAATGTTAACGAATCTTGAGAATCAACTTAAAGCGCAAGACTCTATTGATAGGTTTGACGAGGTCATCAATGAGATTCCAAAAGTTCGAGAAGACCTAGGATATATTCCGTTAGTAACTCCAACCTCTCAAATTGTAGGGACACAATCAGTAATTAATATACTTTCTGGTTCAAGGTATTCAACTGTGACCAATGAGGTTAAATCTCTGTTAAAGGGAGAATATGGAGCAACTCCAGCACCAGTTAACAAAGATTTACAACAAGAAGGTATTGGCGATAGTGCAGTCATTACATGCAGACCGGCTGATTTACTGAGTGATGATTTTCAATCAGTAGAGAGTGATTTCAAAAATGTAATTGCTGAAAAAAATATTTCAGCTGATGCGTCAGTTGAAAATATTCTTATATATGCAATGTTTCCAGAAATAGGACTGAACTTTTTAGAAAATGTTGATAATCCAGAATATTTTGAGTCTGAGCCATTAGATATAACTGAGTTATCTGATTCCTCCTACTTAGTCACGGTAGATGATCAAGAATATTCTGTAACTTTAAAAGCAGATAACTCTGTCACAATCAATGATGGATCACAGGTTAATCAAGTTACTTCTTCTCCGTCGGTTCAAGCTGGCACTGGTGAGGCGATTTTAGCTCCGCTTGGCGGGAATATATTTAGACTCATTGTTTCAGAGGGAGAATCTGTTGCCGCAGACTCAACTATTCTTATTCTAGAAGCAATGAAAATGGAAACAGAGATTAAAGCTCCTTCTGCTGGAGTCGTTGGAAAAATATTTGTTAAACCAGGGGATGCAGTGAAACCAGGAACTCCCTTGTTTGAAATTGTAAGCTAATGAACCTAGAAGCCATCTTCTCAAATTTAGGGATTTTTAGCTTAACGTCTGGCCAATCAATTATGCTCGCAGTAGGCTTGGTAATACTTTATTTAGCTATCAGTAAAAAATTTGAACCCTTATTGCTATTACCGATTGGTTTTGGAGCAATTCTCACTAATATTCCTGAAATTGGCTTAGCCCTCAGCCCAATAGAGAAATTAATCTATTTTGCAAACTCTGAAGAATTAGCTGGAGCTTTGTCTTTAATTGTAATGGGTGAGGCTGAGACTTTATCTGCTTTCCTGAAGACTGCCTCTCATTCACAGTTGTGGCTGCTTAATGAATATGCAGCCGAGCTGGGTTATAAGGCTGGGATTTTAAATACTTTTTATTCACTCGCAATTGGTTCAGGAGTAGCACCTTTGGTAATTTTTATGGGTGTGGGTGCCATGACTGATTTTGGACCAATGTTAGCCAATCCGAAAACACTAATCTTAGGAGCAGCTGCTCAATTTGGTATCTTTGCAACAGTTGTTGGCGCTCTAATTTTAAACAAGTTTGGTTTAGTTTCATTTACGCTTAAACAAGCTGCAGCTACAGGAATTATAGGTGGAGCTGATGGACCAACAGCAATTTATGTTTCTTCAATTTTAGCTCCAGAACTTCTTGGTGCAATTGCGGTAGCAGCTTATTCGTACATGGCATTAGTACCTTTGATTCAGCCCCCTATTATGAGGCTGCTTACCACTCCAAAGGAAAGAATTATTCGGATGGTTCAATTAAGGGAAGTCTCTCAAAAAGAAAAAATAATATTTCCAATAATTTTAATTTTTCTTGTAGGCATGATGCTGCCAAGTGCAGCCCCATTAATTGGAATGTTTTGTTTTGGAAACCTAATGAGAGAATCTCTGGTAGTAGAAAGATTGAGTGAGGTTGTGCAAAATTCACTGATTAATATAGTTACTATTTTCCTAGGGTTAGCAGTTGGATCAAAACTTGCAGCGGATCAATTCCTCACACCTGAAACTCTTGGTATCCTTTCGCTTGGAATAATAGCTTTCTCTATAGGTACAGCTTCAGGTATTTTGATGGCAAAGCTAATGAATGTTTTGAGTAAAAATAAAATTAATCCCCTCATAGGCGCAGCTGGTGTCTCAGCAGTTCCTATGGCTGCTAGAGTTGTGAATAAAGTTGGTTTAGAAAATGATTCTCAAAATTTTTTATTAATGCATGCCATGGGTCCAAATGTTGCTGGAGTGATTGGTTCTGCAGTCGCTGCTGGAGTAATGATCCAACTTCTAGCCTAATGCTATGGACCCATTTAAAGATATTAGGCCTTATACGGATTCCGAAGTAGCCAAGGTTCTTGAGTCACTTATTTCTAATCCTTCAGTTTTAAAAGCCTTAATTGGGTTGCAATTTCCCGGGATCATTTCAAAAGTCCCTTTTATAAAATTTTTTGTAAAACAACAGCTCCTTTCTAGAGTTAAAACCATTCATTCGATTGATGATTATCAACAAGTGTTTAAAGGCTTGATGGAGAAAGTTGTTCATGAGTCCATTGCAACTTTCTCGGTTGATGGGCTGAAAGAACTAAATCAAAATGATAGCCATCTTTATATTTCTAATCATAGAGATATTTCTCTGGATGCAGCCTTGCTTGCTCTCAATCTTTATCAATCTGGCTTTAAAACATTTAATATCGCTGTAGGTAACAATCTGATGGAAGAGACATGGGCGTCAGATTTATTTAGATTAAATAAAAGTTTTATTATTCAGAGATCTGGCGGATCCAAAAAAGAAATTTATTCTGGCTTATCTCTAGCTTCACAATTTATTCAAGAAAGTATTTTCCAAAACAATGATTCTATTTGGATTGCTCAAAAGCAAGGGAGAGCCAAAGATGGAATAGATGAAACAGATCCAGCACTATTAAAAATGATTCATTTAACAGAGCGCAAAACGCAATCTATTGCAGATTATTTTAATTCTTTGAAAGTAGTTCCAGTATCTATTTCTTATGAATATGATCCTAATGATCAATTGAAAGCTAAAGAGCTATATTCGTCTGAATCGAATAGCGCATATGTTAAGGAAAAGGATGAGGATCTTAGAAGTATTGCTAATGGGATAACTGGTTTTAAAGGTAATGTAAATATTAATCTCTCAAAGCCCATGGAATTTGAACAGCAAGATGATTATCAAACCATTGCAGAAAAGATATCTGATTCGATCATTTCAATGTATAAGCTTCATGCAACAAACTTTGCTGCTTGTAATTTATTAAAGATCAACTATCAGGATCAAATTGCTTATTCCTCAACGGAAATTAAAGAAGCCGAAAAGGTCTTACAAGATAGATTGAAAAATCTAGAGAATGGTGCACGCTCAAAGTTACTTGAGCAATACGCAAATCCCGTTGTTAGAAAATTACAATTAAGCTAACTTGTGTGATATCCACTTTCATTGTGTTCAGTTAAATCTAAACCCTCGTGCTCACTTTCATCACCAACTCTTAAATCTGTTATCAGTGAAGTAATTTTTAAAGCAACCCAAGAAAAGACTAAAGTCCAAAGGCATATAACTAAAACACCCTGCAATTGGATCATAAATTGATCAAAGACTGATGGGTCAAACCCAGCTGCTCCAGCACCAAGAAAACCTTCCGGCTTGCCTATAAACGCTAGCATTAAGATCCCTAAAATGCCTCCAACGCCATGAACTGGGAACACATCAAGCGAATCATCAATTTTAAAGTAGCCTTTAATCATTTGTGTTGCATAAAAGCAGATCAGCCCGGCCATCAGACCGATTAGTAATGCTCCTTGAGGACCGACTGTTCCAGACGCGGGTGTGATGGTCGCAAGACCTGCAACCATTCCAGTTGCTATCCCTACAACTGTAGGTTTACCTGTTTTAACCCATTCAACTGTCATCCAGGTTAAAGCACCAACTGCAGCACTAATGTGAGTCACAAGAATCGCCATTGCAGCACTTGAATCAGCAGCTACAGCACTTCCACCATTAAAACCAAACCATCCGACCCATAGCATTGCGGCTCCCATAACAACCATGGGTCTGTTATGCGGAACTAATGCTCCGCCTGGAAAGCCTTTCCTAGGCCCGAGCATCATCGCAGCAACCAAAGCGCCAACTCCACAAGTCGCATGAACCACTAATCCGCCAGCAAAATCAATCACACCGATACTTCCAAGGTAACCGCCACCCCAAACCATATGGCATGCGGGCAAATAGACTAAAGTTACCCATAGAATAGTAAAAATGCACATAGCACTAAACTTCATTCTCTCAGCAAATGCACCAACGACTAAAGCAGGCGTGATGACTGCAAATGTCATTTGGAAGACAACAAATAAACTTTCAGGTAGAGTGCCCGATGCAGAATCTCGCGTTAGATTAGATAAGAAAAAAGCATCTGTTCCACCAATAAATGATCCACTGCCTGTGAAGGCTAAGCTATATCCATAAACAACCCAAACCACAGACACAATGCAACAGATCGCAAAGCATTGCATCAAAACAGATAAAACATTTTGTGACCGAACAAGGCCACCATAAAAAAGCGCCAATCCTGGAAGAGTCATAAATAAGACTAGAGCAGTAGCTGTCAGAATCCAGGCGGTATCACCGGAATTAATCTCAGATGAGAGGACGGCAGGAGAGAGCAGAGTAGCAATTGTAATAAGACAGTAATTATATATTTTCATTTTTATCTCCTTTAAATGGCATCAATGCCTGTTTCGCCTGTTCTAATTCTTATAACTTCTTCAACGTTAGTGATAAATATTTTTCCATCACCAATTTTTTCTGTATTAGCAGATTTAGAAATCACATCAACAATCTCAGTTACCTTTTCAGTATCAGCGATAATTTCTAATTTAATTTTAGGCAGGGTGTCTATTGTGTACTCTGCACCACGATATAGTTCAGTATGGCCTTTTTGCCTTCCGAAGCCTTTGACTTCAGTTATGGTTAGTCCCTCCACCCCATAATCTAGGAGAGCTTCTCGAACTTCTTCAAGCTTAAACGGCTTGATAATTGCAGATATTAGTTTCATTCTTTTACCCCATATAAAAATAATGTATAAATATACATGCAATTATAATAGGTAATTTGCTCTTATTTGGTAAATTCAGAGAGAATATCTGAATATTTGCACTATTTTAATGCAATATAACCGCCAACTTAATTGTTGGCGGTTATATAAAGAGTTTTATTTAAACTCTGGGTATGCTTCGACTCCTATTTCTGATGCGTCAAGCCCAACTGCTTGTTCTTCATCAGTAGCTCTAATAGGCGTGACCATATTAATGACGTAGACGGCTCCATAACTTGCTATGAACCCAAAACCTGCAATTGCAAGAACACCTACAAATTGAATCAGGAATGATGCGTCACCATTAGTGAAAGGCACAACCATTACACCAAATATTCCAACGATTCCATGTGCAGAAATAGCTCCTACAGGATCATCAACTTTGAGTTTTGAATCAAAGAATAGAATAGATGCATAAACTAAAAGACCACCTAGGAAACCAATAATAACTGATTCTCCACCGGTTGGAGCACTAGGCCCAGCTGTTATTGCAACCAATCCTGCAATAGCACCATTGATAACCATAGTTACATCGCTTTTTTTAGTCATAATAAGACTTAGTACTAATGCACCAAGAACTCCACCAGCAGCAGCCATATTAGTATTTAAAAAGACCTGGCTGACAGCAATTGCACTTGCTTCATCACTGATAACAAGTTCAGAACCACCATTAAATCCAAACCAACCCAACCAAAGAATAAGTACACCTAATGCAGCTAAGGGAATATTAGATCCTGGCAATGGATTGATTGATCCATCAGCTCCATATTTACCAGCCCTGGGTCCAAGTAATGTAACAACACCAAGTGCTGCAGCAGCACCAAGCAGATGAACTGTTCCAGATCCGGCATAGTCAGAGTATCCGAGCACACTTAAAAATCCACCGCCCCAATTCCAATATCCTTGAACTGGGTAAATGAAAGCAGTTAGGATGATTGCAAATATAAAGAATGGAATTAGTTTCATTCTTCCAGCAACTGCGCCTGATACGATTGACATGGCAGTGGCAACAAAAACAACTTGAAAAAAGAAGTCTGCTTGTTGCGAGTAATCCATTCCGTATGCCATACCGATTTCCTCTAAAGGCATGTCAGTGCTTAATCCCCATGAGCTACCAATGGCAGGCAAAATTCCGTAGACAATTGCTTCACCAGCTTCATCTAATCCGCCTGATATTGAAAAAACAGCGTCAGTTGGGTACATAAGCATGAAGCCACATACAAGATACATGACACATGCAATTGAGAACAAGCCTAGGTTTTTGGTAACGATTTCAGAAACATCTTTCTTTTGAACTAACCCTGCTTCAAGCATGGTAAATCCAGCGGCCATCCACATGACCAATGCTCCTGACATAATTGCGTAAAAAGTATCTAATGCAAATTTTATTTCTTCCATATTACTCTCCTTAATTAAATGGCTTCGTTGCCAGTGTCACCAGTTCTAATTCTGATGACCTCTTCGACGTTGGTTATAAATATTTTTCCATCACCAATCTTGCCTGTTCCAGCAGTAGAGGTAATTGTGTTTGTAACGGTAGTGAGTTTTTCATCCTCAACCAGAATCTCTAGTTTGATTTTTGGAAGAGTATCAACTGTGTATTCAGCACCGCGATATAATTCGGTATGGCCTTTTTGACGACCATAACCCTTTACTTCAGATAGTGTTAAGCCTTCTATTCCAGCTTCAATTAATGCTTCACGCACCTCCTGAAGTTTGAATGGCTTAATAATAGCTATAACTAATTTCATGATTTATAAGCTTGCAGAAATTGAAAAGTAGACACCATCTTCATCAACGCCACTGTAGCCTTCATCGGTCATGTCATACGCTGTAATTCCACAATCATAAGATCCACAGGCAAAACTATAACTAACAGTGATGTTGTCACTCATATCATCATAGGTTCCGTAGGATAATGACAAATCTCCGAAAGCATATGAAGCTTCTGTGTAATCAGGCATGCCATCTTGTCCAGATGCAAATAAAAGCCCTAAATCTCCAAAACTAAGACCTAAGTAAATTTCTTCAAAATCTAAACCAGTTTCATTTTCAGGATAGTCAAAGGCTATATAACCAATATCTACACCAACCTCCCCAAGCGAAAAGCCATAACCAGCATAATAGTCTAGTTCGCTTCCAGCACCGTCGTTAAAGTTAACATTTGATCCCCATATACCAGCATAAAATCCAGATTCAGCTTCAAAATCAAAGCCACCCTGGATTGCCGGACCATCACTTTGAGTCATTCCTCTCCAGACGTAATCTGAAGCGAAAGAAACATTAGCACTTACAGCTGCAAATGAAGGCATTGCGAGCATTCCAACAAGTAATAACAATCTTTTCATAATTTCTCCTATATTTTTTATGAAGTTACATAATTGGTAATGCAATTATTGTGCCAATTCCTTTTTCGCCCTTCGAAACATAGGCTAATTTTTGCTGCTGAGTTTTTTCAATACTTCTTCCGAGCATACTTAAGATACCCATGCTATCTTTCCTTCGCTATATATATTGATAATACTGTACATCTGTACGACTATTTAATGTATATTGCTTTTATGAAAATTGGGTCCCCGAAAGAACTAAAAAATAACGAATATAGAATAGGTTTAACTCCTTCCTCTGTAAAAGTTTTAGTTGATGATGGGCATGAGGTGTTCATTGAGACCAAAGGGGGTGAAGGCATCGGTTGCTCTGATGAGGCTTACATATCAAGCTGGGGCAAAAATTACTTCTGCTGAAGAACTTTTTATATCCTCTGAACTCATTATCAAGGTTAAAGAGCCTGTTTCAAAAGAATTAGATTACCTATAACTAAAGATCATATTTTGTTTGCTTATTTGCATCTTGCAGGCAATGCACTCTCAAGCACTTGCACTTGCAGATACGGGCGTCACGGCGATTGCTTATGAAACCGTAACTTCTGATCTTGAGCCGCTTCCTCTGCTGTCGCCGATGAGCGAGATTGCGGGACAATTAGCTTTTGTTGTTGGGCTCTCACTATCTTTTAAAACACAACATGGGGGTTGGCAAATTATTAGGTTATTCTAACGAGCTAGATTCTGCCATTGTCACTGTTGTTGGGGCTGGAGCAGCAGGTAAGCAAGCCATTTCAAAGGCAGTAGCCAATGGTGCCCATGTAAAAATTATTGATTTATCAGCACAGAAACTTGCTGAGCTGGAGTCAGAATTTGGGCCAAGTAATATTGAGTACATAAAGTCTTCCCCTGCATCTATTTTAGCAGGCTGTTAAACAAACCGATCTGCTTATTGGTGCAGTTTACGTGGTTGGGAAGACTGCGCCCAAGGTTTTTACTGTCGATATGATCAAGGCTATGAAACCTGGAAGTGTTTTTGTAGATATCTCCATTGATCAAGGGGGCTGTAGTGAAACCAGCAAACCAACCACCCACGATAACCCAATTTATCGTATTTGAAGATGTTGTGCATTACTGTGTTACCAACATGCCTGGCTCCGTTCCTGTCACCTCAACCAATGCTCTTAACAGAGTGACCCTTCCTTATATCAGAAAGATAGCAAAGCATGGATTAAGAGATGCTTTTCAAAGATGACCCAGGGTTAATGAGAGGTCTAAATATTCAAAGATGGCAAGATTGTTCACCAGTCTGTCATCGACTCTTTGAGCATTGAGTAAGCTCATTAAGTATCTATGATTATAATATCTATGGTTTTAAATTATATTAAGTGCATATCAATATCGGAGGAACATGATGAATTTTGATGCAGCAATATGGAGCAATGAAGATGAGCATGGTGATTGGATGGTGGAATTTGTGCCATGTAAAAAAGGGCCTGACTTCTCAGAGAAAAAGTTCCAGGATCTAACTGAACGATGGAATAAAAAAATAGATGCAGAGGGTTTTGACATCCTCATGGCTGTCTCTTTAGTACCAGTATCTCCAAATGAAGATTACGATATGCTTTGGCAGCAAGAATTCTGGACTAAAGACAGGGATAATTTTTGGAGAGATTGGAAGGAAAATCACGAAATAAAATGGAACGAAGAAAATAGCTCAATTCTGCATTGTGATACCGATAATATTTTAGATTTCAAGGCGAGCTTGAGAGGAAAAATTCTTCCTTTTGATGAGAATGGGTATTATCAGGAATTCAGACACTGTAATTATAAAGAGGGATGCAGTTCTTCTGACTTGCTTGCATTTGAAGAGGGCTATCAAAAAGAAATTAAACAATTAGGCATTATGGGGCCTAGTCTTTCTGCTCTGTTTAGACCTATATCTGAACATAAAAAAAGTACTTATGATTTTGTGTGGCACCAATGTTTTAACACTCTTGAAAATCAAAAAAGCTGTTCCAGAATATTGGATACAGGCATGAGCAACTTTGTCACTTTTGATTCTGCATCTCATACAGGATGGAGAATTCGCTAATTAACTTGATTAACTAACCTTCATGTAGAGGTTTTTTGAGTGTTAATTCGAATTAAAAAAGTACATTTGTACTAGACATTTGTACGATTATATATATATTTAATAGACATACAAAACATTCATTAACGGGGAGAATACATGAAGTTATTAAATCGGTTATTTGCAATTGCCTTAACATTACCTTTCATTTCTTTTGCTAACTTAAGTTTCGCACAAGAAAAAAGTCTTGAGGAAGTGGTAATTACGGCAACCTATAGAGAAACCAATGCAATGGATACGCCTTTGTCGATTGATGCAATAGGCGAGGATGCAATGGAGCAGCTAGGCGCTGAAAGTCTTGAGGATATTTTCAGATCCTCTGCAGGATTAAACTTGTTTACTGATGGTATCGGTAGAAGCAGAATAATTATAAGGGGTATCAATTCTCAAGATATAGCATATCCCGGTGCTCAGATGGGTGCTACCACTGGTGTTTACTTAGACGATGTACCTATAACATCTGGTATTTCCGGTTCTTATGGAAGCGCAGGTGACACGTTTGATCTTAATCGTGTTGAGGTGCTAAAAGGACCGCAAGGAACCTTATTCGGTGAAGCCTCTCAGGGTGGAACAATCAGGTATATATACAACAAACCAAACACAACTGAATATGAAGCAAAAGCAAAATTAAAATATGCAACAGGAGATGACTCTGGAGATTCCACTAGAATAGATGCTTTGGTAAATATTCCATTTGAAAATGGAGCAGTAAGATTATCTGGGTATTCATCAACAGTTGGTGGTTTTATTGATTATAAAACTGCAACTAAAGATAAAGAGGATTGGAATGAAGGCGACATGTCAGGCGGAAGATTTTCTGTTCTTTTCGAGAGCGGTAACCTCACTACTCAATTCTCAAGTACCTTTGCAAAAAACGAACAGGATGGTTACAACTGGTCCTATGCAACTCCAGATGCTGCTAACCCTTACTTGGATAATAGATCTTTAATTCTTCCATATTCTGCTGCTGAATCTCTTTATGTAGGTACTGCAGCTCCAGCTGCCGACTATTTTGTTTATGACACAGCCAGCAACTCCTCTATTAACGTAGGAAGTAATGTAAAGCCTGGAAATGAAGAAGAATACAATGTTAATTCCCTAAGATTTGATCTAGATACTGATAATGGAACTTTAACTTCTATTACATCCATGATGGAAAGAGATGTTGCACGAAGGACACCCTTTAATGAGGAAAGAAGATTTGTTCTAGACATATATGTTAATGGCCTTACGCTTAACTTTGGCGAAGGCGTTTTTAGTGCAGACGGATGGGCTAATTGCTTTATCCCATGTAATGATGTTGCTATATCTGGACCACAGAATGCTTCTTTTACAAACATTTTTGCTGCACCTTTTCCAGATGGAAGATCTATATCTAATTCAGTTGGTATTGTCACTTCAGAGTCAGAGCAATTAACTCAGGAATTTCGATATAGTGCAGAACCTACAGAGGATTTATTTTACGTCGTAGGATTATTTTTTAAAGACTCTGAAGAAAATAGAGATGCAACCTTCCCTCAGTCATATTTCACACCAGCTAGAGCAGCGCTTGGAGCTGCCACGGTTGATAGTAGGGGCAATCCTATTTGTTCACTAAATTGTGGAATGAAAGCAGACTTTGAGAGCCCTAATAGTGATATAGAAGATACATCTTTATACGGTGAATTAACTTATCAGATGGATGAAAATTGGGCGATTACTGCAGGAGTGAGGTTTTCTGATCTTAGTAAAACCATTGTTGTGGGCGATAGTACAGATGAGTTTAGTGAAAATGCTACAACGCCTAAATTGAATATTTCATGGTCTGATGATAATAATTTACTTTATCTTAATTATTCTTCTGGTATAAAAATGGGTGGTTCAAATGGAGCGCCCCTGTGGAATAAATCCAGATGGATTGCGCAAAATGCTGTTGCTCCCGGTACACACAGCGCTGCAAAGCTTGCATATGCAGATACAGTTACTCAATATGATTCAGATGAATTAACTAACTTAGAACTGGGTTACAAAGGCACTCTTGTTGATGGGAAGCTTGACTTGACGGCTGCAATCTATCAACAAGAAATCGATGATGTGGCTATTCATGTGTCTGACTATGCTTTAGATACTGTCGGTGGTGTGTATATTGCTAATGCCGGAGAAGCTTCTTCAGATGGTTATGAGCTTGCACTTTCTTATAACGTATCTGATAACATTACTTTATCAGCATTTGTAACTGACACTGATGCAACCTTGGATAGTGGCTTCAATGGATTTGGTGGGGGGGCTTTAGTGGCTGCTGGTAATAAAATGGCTAACGCACCCGAAGAGACTTCTGGTTTTAGTATTGATGCATCACATGAGTTAGGCAATGGCTTGTCAGGAAGATTCTTTGCAAACTACTCCACTGTCGGTGACAGATTTGGTGATTCAGCCAATCAATATGCATTGGAGGAGTACTCAGTTGCAAATCTAAGGTATACCGTTGATAGTAATGCTGGATGGAGAGCTGCATTGTTTGTAAATAATGCAACTGACGAAGTCTATGTAACTTTCGTTGACGATGTATCTTATGGTTTTGGTACATTGGGTAGACAATACGGAAGACCAATGGAAATGGGCGTAAGTCTAATTTGGGATTTTAACTAAAAAAAAGTTGAGTTTAAAAGACCCGGACTTGAAAGAGCCCGGGTTTTTTTATATCTACTACATAAAAGTAATTTATTTATTTATAAATTAAATGATACTAAAAATATGAAGATAGAAACAAATAGCGGAACTGTTCTAGGAAAAATAGAAAATGAGATTTTCTCATTTAAAGGCATACCTTATGCTGAACCTCCAATCGGTAAAAATAGATGGCTTCCTACAAAACCTATAACCCCTTGGTCTGAAGTAAAGGACTGCACTGATTATGGCCCTATCTCACCGCAGAATGACACGGTTTATGACAATGAAGCAACATCAGAAATCACTCAATCACTCTCAAATCAGAGCGAAGATTGTTTGAGTCTAAATATTTGGACTCCAGAAATAAAGGGCAACAAAAGACCTGTGATGGTTTGGATACATGGCGGAGCTTGGTGGATGGGAAGTGGAAATGAAGACATTCTAGGCCCAAATAATATTTGTCGAAACAAAGAATTTGTTGTCGTAAGTATAAATTACAGATTAGCCTGCTTTGGATTTCTTAGACTCACTGATCTTACAGAAGGGAAAATAGATTCAACTGGATGCGAAGCACTATTAGATCAAATAGAGGCATTAAGGTGGATTAAGAAAAATATTCAATTTTTTGGTGGAGATGAAAAAAATATATCAGTTATAGGTCAGTCAGCTGGGGGTCATAGCATTAGCACACTTATTTCAATGCCATCCGCAAATGGCCTTTTCCAAAAAGCTATTATTTGTGATGGAGGTGCGGAGACTTTTCAGCCCAAAGAGGAATCTAATAGATTGGCGCAAAAACTTTTAGAAGAGTACAACATAGACCCCAAAGATATTGACAAAATTTATTCTTTGACGACAGAACAACTAAAAGCATTCGATGCAAAGTTGCAAGATCCAAACAGTGATTTTTCAATTGCAAATCCAGACTTTGCAACTCAAGCTCATGCAAAGCCTTGTGTTGATGGTCATCATATTCCTCTTGAACCATTAGAAGCTATAAAGCAGGGATCTGCTGCAGGCATAAACGTTATTATTGGCACTTCTGATGATGAAGCATTTGGCTATGATGAAATATTTCAAGGTTTAAGAGAGTTTGACCTAGACCAAGCCATAAATGAAGAATTTAAAGACTGGCAAAGGAAATCAAAATATTTAAATTTCACAAAAGAAAAAGCAAAAGAAGATATAAAATCTTTATTGTTAGCTTACAGCGATCACTTAAAACAAAATAATTCAGAAGCATCGATTCCAGATTGTTTTATGAAGATGAATGGCCATAAGTATTTTTGGGTCTCTACCGTTCGCCTGGCAGAGGCTTTATCCATTCACAACACAAATATTTTTAATTATATTTGGACTTTTCCAGGGCCATATGGAAGTCCTTTTCATGGTTCTAGTTTACCTTTTTATTTTGGATGGCATAAAACTCCTGAGGGAATTGCAATGACTGGAGAGAGTTCTGAGATAGATAAAGTTGCAAATCGTGTTTTTAATATGTGGAGTGATTTTATGAAATCTGGCGATCCTTGTTCAAGTGTTCAAGGCTTTGAATGGAGGACATATGGCCGAGATAGGAATACTCTTGTGATAGATGAAGAGTTTCGCATTGCAAAAGACTTTAATTCTTCTCTTCGAAAAGCATGGGAAAGGGTAGAACCGAGAATTCCTGGTAATTTATAATTAATGAGAAATCTCTCATTTAATTTAAAAGCTAGTTATGGATTGGGTCAGCTCTCTGTAGGAGCGCTTAGCCTCATGCAAAGAATATGTTTATTCTTTTTTTATAGTCAAATCCTAGGTTTATCCCCCTTACTAGCAGGTTTAGCCTCTGTAATAGCTTCATTGTTTGATGCAATTACCGATCCAATTATTGGATCTTTTTCAGATAATTGGAAATCAAAGTATGGAAGAAGATTTCCTTTCCTTGTAGTGGGTACATTTCCTACAGCTTTATCTGCATTCTTACTATTTACTCCACTTGTAGATGGGGAAATACTATTATTCTCTTGGTTTGTATTTTTTTCGTGCTTAACAAACTTATTTTTAACCTTTTTTGCGATACCGCATTTTGCACTAGGTGCAGAATTATCTAAAGATTATTTAGAAAGAGCAGCTGTTGTCGGATATAGGCAATTTTTTTATTTTTTTGGACAAGTAATTGTTTTGTTTCTAGCGTATGGATATTTTTTTGCACCTACGGTTGATTATGCAAATGGCCAACTTAATCCCGAAATATATAACCCCTTTATAATTGTGGTTGCAATAATATATTTGCTTGCAAGTATTACTAGCATCTGGAAAACAAAGTCAGTTATTCCTCACTTGATTGCTGCTGAAAAAAAAGTAGATTTTTCGTTCGTAGATAGTTTCAAGTCAATCTTTAGTGATATTCATAAAGCCCTACAGAATCGTTCATTTAGGATGGTATTTTTTGGCAATATTTTTACTAGTATGGCAGCAGGAGTTACTTTTAACTTGGAGTTATATGCATTAACTTTCTTTTGGGGATTGTCAGGTGAGATGAGTCTACTATTGGTAGGTCTAGCATTTTATCCTGGAGCATTTATAGGGATATTTATCGCAAAACGATTGATTGATAGATTGGGCAAAGGCAATTCCATGTTATATGGCAATGCTATGTGGATTATTTTTATAATTATTCCAATTTTAATGAAATTATTGGGAATGCTTGATGAGCTGGAAATGTCTATGATAATTATACTCTTAGTGTCTTTTAGAATTATGCAGGGCATTGCCATCACCCCCTGTGACATAGCATTTGGATCAAGTCTTGCAGATATATCTGATGAGCAAGAAATAAAAACACGTAAACGTCAAGAAGGTGCTTTTTTTGCTGCTGCATTTTTTTCAATAAAAGCCTCGCTGGGACTGGGTTCTGCTTTATCAGGTTTTGCTTTATGGTTTATAGCTTGGCCATCTAGTGTCGATAACATAACATCTGAAAATTTATTCAACCTTGGAATTGTTTTGGGTCCTTTTGTAGCAATTATAGGATTAATTTCGTGTTACTTTTATAGTAAATATGATTTATCAAAAGAAAGGCATTTAGAGATTCTCAATCAGTTAGATGTAAGCAAAAAACAAAAAATTTAACTTATAGCTTGTCAGGATGAATACCGCCATAGGCTGCTGCAGTCCAGCCACCATCTACAGCAAAGTTTGTACCGTTAGTATAATTGCTTGCACGAGATGCCAAGTATATGCAAGTACCACCGATATCCTCCATAGTGCCTATGTTTTTCGTTGGAACATAAGCGGCTAAAATATCAGGATTATCTCTGGCCACAACATTCATATCACTTGCAAAGGCGCCTGGGCTTATGCAATTTACCCAGATGTTATTTGGAGCTAATTCATTTGCTAAACTTTTAGTTAAATGAATTAAACCTGCTTTTGAAGCGGTATACGGATATGAATCCTCGAAAGCTACACCTAAGCCGTCTATCGAAGCTATATTTATAACTTTAGCAGGATTTTCATTTGTTTTATCTTTTTCCAAAAGATGCTTGAGTCCTTGAATAAGGAAAAAAGGGGCTTTGATATTGAGATTAAATGTTTTATCCCATCCTTTTTCTGGAAAATTGTCAAAGGGTTCATGCCATCCAGTAGCAGCATTATTTATGAGCACATCAAGGTTGCCTTCTTTACTTTCTATTTCTTCTACAAGCGCATTTACACCCTCCAAAGAAGAAATATCATTTTCTATGCCAATGCATGACCCATATTTACTAAGTTCTTGAGCTGTCTCTTCCACCACTACTCCATGACGTGCTGTTATGTAGACTTTAGAACCTGAGCGGACAAAAGCTTCAGCGATCATTTTTCCAAGACCTTTTGAGCCACCTGTTACCAAGACTACTTTACCTTTAACGCTAAATAAATCTTGCATTAGTCTTTCTCTTTAAAATAATCCATCTTCCCTTACTGCTTCAAATGATTTTTTCATTGATTCAATGATGGTTGTCACATCTTGGTCCGTATGCGCATCACACAAGAATGCAAGTCTAACTCCAGGCACCATTACGTTATGACCCAAGAGGTGAAGATAAAATTCATTTTCAGCTTGCTTGTGTTGGCCACCGTAAAAACCTTTAATATCAAATCCACTGTTTATTGTTTCTCTTTGAAATTTCATATGAAATTTTGAGCCGGCATTAAGTATTTGCGCAGGATACTCATTTTCTTCACAAAATTTGTTGATTTCGTTAGCTAATCTATTACCCTTATCCATAAGTGAAGGGTATATAGTATCTTTATTTTCTTTTAAGTGAGATATAACTGCTTTTCCAGCTATCATGGATAATGGATTGCCATTGAAAGTTCCTCCATGAAAAATTCTTTTGTCACCACCTTTACCACCAAATACTGCCATTAAATCTTTTCTACCAGCTACAGCACCTATTGGAAACCCTCCGCCAGTAATTTTTCCGTAGGTAGCCATATCCGCTTTAATCCCGTAGTAGCCTTGAATTCCTCCAAAGTCTACCCTAAAGCCAGTGACAACTTCATCCATGATCATCAAAACATCGCATTCCGTGCAGACATCCCTGAGACCTTGAAGAAACTCTTTATTGTTGAGCCTAGGATTAGAGTTCTGCGACCCTTCGAGAATTATCGCAGCCAAGTCATCTTTATTTTTTCTTATTAAATCAAATGCGGCATCATTTCTATAAGGCAGCAGCTCTAGAGTATCATTTTTAATCACATCACTTATCCCAGAGGATACATACATTCCATGTGGTTTATCATTGGTTCCATCTTCGAAAGTTGCATAAAATAAAGCATAGTCATGAGCTCCATGATAAGCACCATCAAAAACTCCTATTTTAGACTTTCCTGTAAATGCTCTTGCTGCCCTCATTGCATACATTGTTGCTTCGGTACCTGTATTAGCAAAAATAACTTCTTCACCGCAAGGACTTGCATCACTTAATAATTCTCCTAATTCAAATTGTGCTTCGCCAGGAAGTCCAAAAAGCCAACCTTTATCCAGCTGCGCATCGACAGCTTCTCTAACCACCGGATGATTGTGTCCTAAGATTATTGGCCCAAAACCCATTGTAGTATCTATGTAGGTATTACCATCTACATCGGTCATATTTCCACCTTCAGCACTTTCCATGTATACAGGGTGGGGGAGTCGAACAGTTTGTATTACTTCCTGAGCTACTTTTTTTCCTTTGTTTTTGATTTCAAATGATTTTGGAGTTCTCTTCTTGAGCAACGCCCTGATTGACTGGGAATTTTTACCCTTTAAAACCTTTTCTTCTATACTGCTTGCTTCCATAAAATATGAATAATTATTAGTTCGTACAAATGTACTATAGTAATTTTATAAAGACAACTGATTAAATAAGATAATTTGAAGGAAGAGAAATAACTAATTTTTTATCATACATATGTATTGTTTGTCGTACAAATGTATTATAAGATTATCAAATATCAAATCACTTAAAATAAAATTATGAAAAATTACGATTTAGTCATAAAAAACGGGACCATTATTGATGGTAAACGTACTCCCAGATTTAAAGGAGACATAGGTATAAAAGATGGAATAATTGAGTCCATTGGAAAAGTAGACACTGATAAGGCAAAGGAAGTGATCGATGCAGAAGGTAAGATTGTTGCCCCAGGTTTTGTAGATTTACATACCCACTTTGATTCACAAATTTATTGGGATCCCTGGTGTACTATGAACGGCTGGCATGGTATTACGACTGTTACCATTGGAAATTGTGGTTTCGGTTTTGCTCCTTGCAAACCCGAAGACAGAGATGCATCAATGAGAACAATGGAAAGAAACGAAGCTGTCAGATTCGAAACCATGAAAGAAGGCATGCCTTGGGATTGGGAGACACATCCAGAGTTTATGGATAGCATCGAAAATACGCCAAAGGGCGTCAATGTAGCAACTTTTACCCCCCTAGGACCTCTAATGATGTATGTAATGGGCAAAGAGGCTGCAAAAACACGAAAATGCAACGAAGATGAAAGAAAAGAAATTTGTAGATTAATAGAAGAATCTATGAATGCTGGTTCTCTAGGAATTTCTGCACAAAGGCTAGGAAAAGAATCAGTTCAGAGGGACTCAGATGGCTCTCCAATGATCACAGATTTAATGGATGAGGACGATTTTATTGAATTTGCAAAAGTTCTTAAAAAGCTTGGAAGAGGATTTATGCAGGTGCTTGGAGGAGACTTTGATTTTAATGAGAAATTAATGGAGGCCTCAGGCAGACCAATGATTTGGAATGCCTTGGTTACTATAGTCGATCAACATGGCTTAACTTTTGGTAGTTTATGGGAAATTACCGATTGGATTGAAAAATGCAATTCAGAAGGAAAAAGAATTGTAGGTCATGCAGTTACTGTTCCTACAGATTTTCAATTTCAATTAATTGATTTTAATTTATTTGATAGTGATCCTGATTGGAGAGCAGTAACAACTGGAACATTGGAAGAAAAAATGAAGAATATGTCCGATCCAGAACTCAGAAAACCTCTTAAAGAAAAATTCAATCCCAAGCATACTTTTATTGGAGCAATGGCAAATAATATCAACAAACTGAGATATGGAGAAGGTGATGATATTAATGTGCACAATAAGTATGAGGGAAGAATAATAGAGGAAATTGCAGAAACTGAAAATAAACATCCCATAGATGTTTTTTTAGATATCTCACTCTCAGAAAATCTTTCATCCAGATGGGTAACTCCTCCCCAAAAAATTGAAATGGAAGCAATGTCTAGGCTTGCAAATCATCCTTTCTCAGTTCCTGGATTATCAGATGGTGGAGCACATATGAAATTTCTCACTGCAGCCATTTACCCCAACTTATTTCCTTGGAACTTTATGCAGAGATAACAATGTTATGAGTCTTGAGAAAGCACATTGGAAGCTATCAGCGTATCCAGCTCAGGTTGCCGGTATTAGAGATAGAGGTCATCTAACTGAAGGGTTTGGAGCTGATATAGTTATATATGATCTCGATGAGTTAGATTATGGGCCAATGGAGAGGCTGCAAGATTTCCCAGCAGATGATTGGAGATTGGTTCAAAGGCCAAAGGGTTATAAGTACATCATTGTAAATGGAGTAGTTACATTTACAGATAATTCTAAGTGTACTGGTGAAACTCCGGGTCGCTTCCTAAGAAATGGGATAGCTTCTGCACCTCCTGTAAAGATTGCCAAGGAACATAAGAAAGACGTGGCATAATAATCGAAAGTTTTTAAATTGAGGTTATTTTGAGTTTAGCGACAGAAAAAAATCCTGGGCATGATTTAATATTGAAGGAAATCGACACTCTAGGTTTAACCTCTTATGTCGATGAACTTGATGAAAATGGCTTCACTATAATTCCTCCAGAGATTGCATGTCCTGACGGCCTTGGTGAAAGGCTTGTACAAAGTCTTCTAGATGTCTCAGAGAAGCGAAGTGGAATTAAGTTAGATGTTAATGATGGGTCAACTCATAAGAACTTAACTGGGAAACTTAATGATGATATTAAGGTAGATTATGGGCTTACAACTGAAAATGTTGATGAAAATGAAGTTGCTGAAGATTCTCCTATTGGTGATTTTTTAAGAGCTTTAATTTTTGAGGGCAAAGCTTTCGAAGATGCTCTTATGAATCCAGTAATTCTTGCAATGGCGACATATTTACTAGGATATCAATGTCATCTTTCTGCTATGAATGCTTTTATAAAAGGTCCCAACAGAACAAATCTTGATTTGCATTGCGACACATTATTACCAGATCCTCTTCCAGACCATGCTTTAGTCTGTAATTGCACTTATGCTCTTACAGACTATAACAAGGAAAATGGGTCTATAGCATTCGTACCAGGTAGTCATAAATGGAATCGTGCTCCAAGCAAAACAGAAGCAGTATTATCTAAGAATTCTGACGCTATTCATGTTGATGCAAAAGCTGGTTCATTAATTATTTTTCATGGAGCTGTATGGCATGGTGCTTATCATAGAACTGCTGATGGCTTAAGGGTTACTATGCCAGTTGTATTTGCCAGACCTTTTATGAAACCTGAGGAATATTTAAAAGATAATGTTAGTGATGAAATGATTCAAAGAATCAATCATCCTAGGTTCCCTATACTCACTCAACAAGCTGATTTCTATTCTGTCCATGATTGGAAAGATGCGGATAATAGAAAATTAAAAATGATGGAATACTTTGAGAATTACAACGAATCCTTAGGCGGTATATTGGGTTCAACTGATCGTGTTCATGACCATTTTTCTTAATAGAAAACATGTATCCAGGTAAATGGGCACAGGAGACTCCTGATAAACCAGCTGTAATCAATTCTACTACAGGCGCTTCTATCTCTTTTTTAGAGCTTGAGTTAAAAAGCATCCAGTTAGCTCATTTTTTTAAATCTAAAGGCCTCAAAAGAGGTGATCATGTAACTCTTTTCACGCGAAATGATATTAAGTTTTTGAAATTTCATGGGCGGCCATGCGATCAGGCATCTATTTAACTCCTGCAAACAGTTGGCTAAAAGCCGAAGAGCTTTCTTACATCATTAATAATAGTGGGGCTGATGTAATTATTGCAGACAAGTCTCTAGAGAATATTTGTAATGATCTTTTACTAAATAACGAACATGAAATATTCAAATTATCATTTAATGGTCAAATCGAGGGGTTTAATTCATATGAAGAAGAAATTAGTAGATTTCCTACTGATCCACCAATTGATAATCCAAAAGGAACTTACATGTTCTATAGCTCTGGAACTACTGGACAGCCCAAAGGAATTAAATGGCCTCTTTTAGATGAACAAATTGAAGCGGATCATGCACATTATCTATTTCATAAAGAATTATGGGATTATGATGAAAACTCAATTAGTCTGGTATCAAGTCCTCTTTATCATGCGGCACCAGCACATATGGCGCTAACTGGACATGCTTTTGGAGGAACAGTTGTGATGATGCCGAAGTTTGATGCTGAGGACGCCTTAAGGGTAATAGAAAAATACAAAATTACTCATGGGCAATGGGTACCAACTCAATTTATGAGAATGTATAAGCTACCTGAAGAAGTTAAATCCCAGTACGACGTGTCATCTCAAAAGGTAATTACGCATGCTGCAGCCCCTTGCCCAGTCGAACTAAAACATAAGATGATCGATTGGTGGGGCAATATATTTTATGAATATTATTCTGGCTCAGAAGGAATAGGTATGACTCATGCTGACCCAGACCAATGGCTAAAGTTTCCAGGAACAGTTGGAAAACCTTTAATGGGGATTATTCATATTTGTGATGATCAGGGGCAACAAGTTCCTCCAGGTGAGATAGGTAAAATTTACTTTGAGTCCGATCATGAGTTCAATTATCACAATGACAACAAAAAAAGAGAAAAAGTTAAGCACTCGTATCATTCATCATGGTCGTCTTTTGGTGACATAGGCTATGTAAATGAGGAGGGTTATCTTTTTTTGACGGATAGAGAAAGTTTTATGATTATTTCTGGTGGAGTGAATATTTATCCTCAAGAAGTAGAAAATTTATTGTCTATGCATGAAGATGTAGAAGATGTAGCTGTGATTGGTATTCCTGATGATGATATGGGAGAGCAAGTCAAAGCTTTTATTAAACTATCTAAAAGTGCAGAATATAGATCTAATCAAGAACAATATTTCATTGAATACACACGTTCACATTTAGCTAACTACAAATGCCCAAAGTCCATAAGCTTTGTTGATGATCTTCCAAGATCTGATGCAGGCAAACTGGTTAAAAGATACTTAAAATAATCTGTAGTTTAATAAAAGCCTCTTATTTAAAGGTTTTTATAATTTGCATTGCTTGATCTGCCATATCCGAAAAGTCATATCTTTCAGGCATTTCTAAAGCACACTTCTCATATCCTGACCAAAATGCATGTATTAAAAGTCCATTAGGATTTTTGTAGCCGCATTCTCTTAAAAAATTATCAAATGCTTCACATCCCCTAACGACATAATTACTATATTCAACTCTAAATTGTTCATTCTTGGTTGTATAAAGAAGGAGCTCTTGCTCAGCCTGAAGGATATAACCTGAATCAAACTCTTGTTTTGAAATTTCTGCAGCAAATTCCATCAATTTTCTTGGAGTCCTTTTTTTTCCAGTATCAGCCAAAGAAGCATTATGTTCATCCATAAAATTTCTATTCTCAATTTGTATTTTCTTAAAAGCAGCTGAAGCAATATCATCGACGGTTCTAAAGTAATAAGAGACAGTGCTATGAGCTACATTAGCTTCAGCGGCAACACTTCTATGAGTTAGGCTTCCCATTCCTTGAAGACCAATAACTCTTAGAGCAGATTCCAGAATATGATCCCTTGAGAGATTTTTTTTATTTTGCTTTTTTTTCATGTCAATTTTTTAGAAAAGCGATTATAGTACAATTGTACGAAATTTATATATTGTTTTTTATTATTACATGGATAGTGATAATTTTAACAATTCTATCTCTACAAATGAAAAAAGGAGAAATTTATGTCTAGTTATGAAACACCAAACTTTTCAATAGATCTAAGTGATCAAGTTGCATTGGTTACAGGAGCATCATCAGGGTTGGGCTATCGTTTTGCAAAAGTTTTAGCTAAGTGTGGTGCCAAGGTAGCTCTATCAGCTAGACGGATAGATAAGTTAGAGGCACTCAAAAAAGAAATTGAATCTGATGATGGAACTTGTGCTGTCGTGCCAATAGATATGAGCGACCGAGTTTCAATAAGAGAGGCAGTTGCTTCAGTAGAAGAGCAATTGGGAACAATAACAACTCTGGTTAATAATGCGGGGTTACCTGATGCTCAATGGGCTGTTAAACAGTCCGATGAGCTTATTGACACTGTTATGGGTACCAACTTAACTGGACCATATATTTTGTCATGTGAAGTTGCCAGAAAACTGATGCAAGAAAAGTTACCAGGTCGAATGGTCAATATAGCTTCAATGGCTGCCTTCAATACTACAGCTCAATCCGCCGCTCCTCTTTATTCAATCACCAAAAAAGCACTTGTAAGGATGACAGAGGCACTAGCAGTTGAGTGGGCCGGACGTAACATTAACGTTAACGCAATTGCACCTGGCTTTTTTTCATCTGAGATGACAGACGGAATGCTTGAAAGGATAGGTGATATTACTCCAACTTTAAATAGGAAAAGGATACCAACAGCAGAGCAAATGGACTCAACCTTGCTTTTTCTGCTGTCTCCATCATCTGAGTGTGTAACAGGAACTTGCATTAAGATTGATGACGGGCAAATGTCGCGATAGAAATAAAATACTAAAGATGGATCTAGGAATAAAAGGAAAAAAAGCCATTGTAAATGGGGGAAGCTCTGGAATGGGTAAGGGTGCAGTTTTAGCTCTCGCAAAAGAAGGAGTAGAAATTTTTGTTTCTGCCAGAGGAGAGAAACGCTTGGTTAGAAGCTGTGAAGAAATCTCCCAATTAACTGATACTTTGATCACACCAATAGTTGCTGACCATAGTACGGATAAAGGAAGAGAATTAATTCTAAGTATATGTCCTGAACCTGATATTTTTATTGGTACGTGTGCGCCCCCAACATTTACAGGAGATTTCCATTCGGTTAATAATGATGCATGGACCGAAACGCTTTCTATTGCACTTCAAGGCCCGGTTCAATTTATGAATGAGATTCTGCCTGGAATGTGTGAGAGAAAATGGGGCAGAGTGGTTAATATTGCTACAGCGGCTGCAAAATATCCAAGCGCTGCTCGAATTTTATCTGGTCCACCCAGAGCCGCTTTAGTTAATTATACTGTTGCTGTTTCTAAGGAGGTAGCCAAACATAACGTCTGCGTAAATAACATTCTTCCCGGAATGCATATTACAGATCCAATCGTTGAAATGTTCACAAATATTGCTAAAGAAAATGGCACAACAATGGATGAAGAAATAATAAATGTTTGTAATGAGCATAAGATTGCTGCTGGAAGATTCGGCGATCCTGATGATGTTGGTTCAGTTGTTGCCATGCTGTGCAGCGAGTTTTCAAACTATATAACTGGTCAAAGTTTAATTATTGATGGCGGAGTAACCAATTCAACATTCTAAAATTTTTAACTCTTTCGTTAAAATATTTAAAAACTACTAATATGATTTTTCCATATCAAGGATCACAGATTCTCATAACTGATAGTATGTGCGATACAAATGGACACTTGAATATGGTCCAGCATTGTCAAGTACTAGAGGATGGCTGTTATGGTTTCCAAGAAGACTTGGGCTATACAACTGAATATTTTAATCAAGGCTATTCTAATTTTGTTTTAGAAATGAATATTAGGTACCTCCAAGAAGTTTTCGCAAGCGATAAGGTTTCGACTTGCTATAGGTTGCTAGATTGTGGACCAAAGCTCTTTCACTATTGTGCTGCTATTTTGTCACCCAAGGGAGAGATTTGCTCTGTTGCAGAG